>JBKQOR010000001.1:0-29355 GCA_052145435.1 Rhodomicrobium sp.
GCGGGAACGATCTGCCGCAGGGCCTCCCACGTGTGCCAGCCCCGGCCGTTGGCGTGGAAGATGAGGATCGAGCCGGGCCGGACGCGCGGCAATACAGCCTTCGTAATTCTATCGGGAGTCGCCAGCGGCCAAGGGTCTCCCGACGAAATATCCCATTGAATGGCAAGAAGGCCTGCATCGTTCACGGCCCTCAAGGAAGCTGCGTGGCATGCGCCGAATGGGAACCGGAACAAACTCATCCTGGCTGGCGGCGTCTTGCTTACAGCGGGCTCTTGCCCCGCACCGCCCGAGTTCTTACAAGATAATTTGCCGAATTCCTCGCGGACTTGCTCATACGCGGCCTGCGCATACTCGATCTCTTCATGCAGGACCGGGTCCGATACGACCCGGAGATTGCGATGCTCCCAAGTGTGATTTCCGGCTTCGAATAAAGGGTCTGAGAGTATCTGCTCTGCCCTCAGCTTGTGCGTCAGAAACCACTTGCCGCTGATAAAGAACGTGGCCTTCACCTTTTCATCGCGCAGATAGTCCACTACGCGGCTATCGTAACCGCTGACCTCATAGGGCTGCTCGCAAACGTCGAAGGTGAGCGCAATAACCTTCCTTCCGCCGGGGATATGGACGCGCCGGATCACGCCGCGCAACGCTTCTGGAACAGGCTCGAACGGCAGCAATTTCCGGCTTGGCGCGCTTTGGAACGCCGCGCTAATCCCCTTTTGGACTTTCCAGTCGCCGTCAACGCCGCGCAGCTGATCTCGCGACCAGCAGATTCTTGCAGGTGCTTGCTTGGTTTTCCACTCCGCTTGCGCCATTTTGGAAGGAGCATTCCGGCTTAGCTTTGAGCCCTGTAATGAACCGGCCGCCTCGCTGCGATTTTGCGCACCCTGGCAATCCGCTTGCGTAGACGCGCAACCGAAGGCGCCTGACCCCGCGCAGGCCCGGCTCGCAACGGTAAAGGTAAGGCAAGCGGCGGCGGCCGCAGCTATTGTAAGATTCAGTCGCATATTGCCGTTAACATCCTCGCCGCAAGTTCCGCACTAAGTATTTTGCCCACGCCGGAGTAGTTCGCCCGTCCCTTGTTGTCATCCCGGAACGGCGCCCTTCGCGCTGTATCCGGGATCTTAGCAGAGGCGTTGGATGTTGCGAGATCCCGGATAGCCGCAATCGGCTTCCGGGATGACGGCCGCGAACTTTTCAACCGGGTCCGGTATTAATGGGCGCGGCTAACGCTGAAGTCGACCGCGTCGAGGAGCGCAGCTCTCGCCTCGCACTTCGGAAAGATATCGAGCGCTTTCTGCGCCTCGCGTCCATACATGCGGGCACGCTCGATCGTTTCTTCGATAGCGTTATGCCGGCGCATCAGCGCGATCGCGCTTGCAAGATCGCCCTCCTGAATGTCGCCGTCTTGAAGGGTGCGCCGCCAGAAGGCGCGCTCCTCCGCGCTGCCGCGGCGGTTCGACAGCACGACCGGCAGCGTGATTTTGCCTTCGCGGAAATCGTCGCCGACGCGTTTTCCAAGCATCGCTGCCTCGCCCGAATAGTCGAGCGCGTCATCGATGAGCTGGAAGGCGAGACCGATATTTTCGCCATAGACGCGGAGTGCCGATTGCTCGGCGGCGCCTCTGCCCGAGATAACCCCGCCGATTTCCGAGGCAGCCGCGAAAAGGGCCGCCGTCTTCGAAAAGATGACGGCGAGATACTCTTCCTCGGTCGTCGCCATGTCCTTCGATGCGGCAAGCTGCATGACCTCGCCCTCGGCAATCACGCACGATGCATCGGACAAAATTTTCAGCGCGGGCAGCGAGCCGACCTCGACCATCATCCGGAACGCCTGGCCCAAGAGAAAGTCGCCAACGAGCACGCTCGCCTGATTGCCCCAGAGAATGCGCGCGCTTTTCTTGCCGCGCCGCATATCGCTTTCGTCGACCACATCGTCATGGAGCAGCGTCGCTGTGTGCATGAACTCCACGCTCGCGGCGAGCCTGATGTGCGCATCGCCCCGGTAGCCGCAGAGCTTCGCCGCTGCGATTGTGAGCATCGGCCTGAGCCTTTTCCCGCCGGAGTTTATCAAGTGCCGGGCAAGCTCGGGGATAAGTTCGACATCTGAGCGCGCCTGCGCGAGGATGATCGCGTTGACCTCGGCCATGTCGCCATCCACGAGCCGCAAGAGAGGCTCCAATGCAGCCGATGGGTCGCGGCGCTCCACGGCTTGCATGACCAAATTCATATCTCCTCCCCGTTTGCGGTCTTGGGGGACCTACTATGTTATCGGCGCGCTTCGCCAGTCAATCGGTGAAACACCGATTTGCCGGAGAGGGGGCGTGGCGTTATGTCCTCAACGCACCCTTTCCGGCCGGAGGCGCTGCCGGGCGGCGGAATTGTTTTGCAACACGGATATTGTTCTTCTGAAGTATGTCAACTCCTTGTTGAGCGATGCCGGTTTCCCATCGACGGTTGCGCAGGCCACCGCTCGTTCACCCCCCCCCTGTTGGCCCGGCGCTTGAAACCGCCTACACTTCAGCCGCATGGACTCACCTTTCGGCATAAGTTGCGATGCTTTTTTGGACGGGCGCATTCAGCTGCGCCAGCCGGCAGGGGGCTTCCGCTCCGGTCTCGACGCGGTGTTCCTGGCGGCGGCGTGCCCAGCCAGAGGCGGCGAAGCTGTCCTCGAAGCGGGCTGCGGCGCCGGCGCGGCGTCGCTGTGCTTGCTCGCGCGCGTCGAGAATATCGCCGTTACAGGTATAGAAAGGGATCCGGCGCTAGCCGCGCTTGCACGCGAGAATGCTGTGGCAAACGGTTTTGGCGAAAGCTTCGAGGCTGTGGCGGGCGATGTCACCGCGCCATGGAGCAGCTTTGGCGGGCTCTTGCGCCGCGAGGCTTACGATCACGTAATTGCAAACCCGCCCTTTTATGTGCATGGGCGGGCGCGGCTTTCGAAAGACGGACGCAATGCCCGATCCCGCGCCATGGACGAGGGTGCGCTAGACATTTGGCTGCGCTTTCTAGCTTCAGCTGCCAAGCCGGGCGGTACGGCGACAATTATCCACACAGCCGAAGCCGTGCCGCAGCTTCTCAGCGCCTTCGAAGGCCGGTTCGGAGGCTTGCGCCTCATTCCCCTTCATCCGAAAGCCGGCGCCTCCGCAATCCGTGTGATCCTTTGCGGAATAAAGGGCAGCCGCGCCCCGTTTTCTCTTGCCCAAGGGATTGTGCTTCACGAGGAGGACGGCACTCCCACAATCACCGCGAGAGCCGTCCTTAGGGATGGGAGCGGACTTTTTTGACACAGCCGGACAGGAAGATGACGGCTGCGAAAGTCTTGTTAATGCTCGTCCCGTACACATTTGATGACCATTCGAGGTCTCTTTTCGCAGCTTCTTACGCGGGTTTTGCATGCAAATCGATAGCGAGCGTCTTCCAGGCTTCGGTATCCGCTCCCTTTGGAATACGGTCAATCCGTTCCATTCCAAAGGCACGCTTATCCCCGTTCTGCGCCTTTCCGGTACGATCGGTGCCGCAACCCCCTTGCGCCAAGGGCTAACCATCGCGGCTTGCGCAAATGCCATCGAACGCGCGTTTTCGGTCAAGAACGCCCCCGCGGTTGCGATCCAGATCAACTCTCCCGGCGGCTCGCCCGTGCAATCCCGGCTTATCTACGAGCGCATCCGCACGCTTGCCACGGAGAAGTCGAAGAAAGTCTTCGCTTTTGCTGAGGATGTCGCCGCATCTGGCGGCTACATGCTCGCATGCGCCGCCGATGAGATTTATGCCGATCCGTCCTCGCTTGTGGGCTCGATCGGCGTGGTTTCGGCCGGCTTCGGTTTCACCGATCTTATCGGCAAGATTGGTGTGGAGCGCCGCGTCTACACGTCGGGCGAAAACAAGTTTCAGCTCGATCCGTTCAAGCCGGAAGTTCCCGATGAAGTGACGCGGCTCAAAAAAATTCAGGAAATCGTCCATCAGGATTTCATCGCGCTCGTAAAAGAAAGCCGGGGGCAGCGGATCGCGGCAGCCGGAGATAGCTTATTCACAGGCGAGTTCTGGTCCGGACGCCAGGCGCTCGATCTTGGCCTCATCGATGGTATCACGGATATCAGAACAAAAATGCGTGCGCTCTACGGCGAGGATGTGCGGCTTAAGCTCATCCCGGCAGAGCGCGGATTGCTTCGCCGCAAAGCAGGCGTGGGCATTACGGTTTCAGGCGCGGAGTATGGCATCAGCTTTGCTCAAGGTTTTGCTGACGATCTGATCTCCGCCTTGGAAGAGCGTGCTCTCTGGGCGCGTTTCGGCTTGTAGGCCTGGTGGGGCGCCGGGCTCGTTTCAGTTAACTGCAGGGTATAAGTCATGCCGCAAGTCCTCGTTATCGCCGCAGGCGCCGTCTCCATCTATTGCGCGGTGCGTTGGGTTCGCAGGGAATACGACCGTGTCGATGCCTCGCTGCGCAGAACCAGCAAACGGATTCGCCGTGTCGAGTCCGCGGCGACGCCTTTGGTATTCGACGCCGAAACAGGCTGCTACCGCCCGGCGGATTAACAATCTCCAGCCGCCCCCCGGGGACGCTACGGCGTGAAATGCCGCTGCGCAGACACCGTAACTCTCAACGGGCGCTTCACACCAATCCCGTGTCTGCGTTGTACCGCTTTGCACAATGCGGCGCCCGGAATAAGACAGCGTGAACCGTTTTTACACTCCAGGCTTGCTGCAACGAGTGCCGGAGGTGTAAAGACGTGGGCGAGCGGCGCGTTGCCGCATGGGTAACGGGGATGGAGTAGCGGCGAATACTTATGGTGCGCCAAATCCGTAGCGCTGTGCGTTCGGGTAAACCTGACAAAACCTTCCGCATCTTTTCGAAGCGTGCCGTTCCTCTAGCCGGCATGCCGTCCCCGCTCGCCTTGATTTTGGCGATGGCCTCTACCGGCGCACTGGCCCTTCTAGCACTGTTCTGTTTCGCCGCGCGGGACGACCGCTTGACGACCCTTGAGCAGGGCTGGCAATCGGCGGAGCGCGCAACCGGCCTGATGGAAGACTACACGGCGCGCGCCATGGAAATCAGCCGGCAGGTAACCGAACGCGCGGCTGGCCGCATCACCTCGCACGGGATCGATTACTTCCGCGGAGAGAACTGGGCCGAGCTGGGCGAACTGGCTGGCGCCGCGCCCATGATCGGCTCGATTTGGATCTATGATGGCCAGGGCAACCTGGTAGCCAACTCTTTGCAGCCCGATCCACCCAAGGGCAACTTCTCGGACCGCGAGTTCTACCCGGCTCTGAAGAATGGTGCCCGTGCCCATATCATGGGTTTGACCTATGGCCGCGTCAACTCGGTGTGGTTCTTCAGCTACAATTTGTCAGTCCGTGACGGCGGCGAGCTGGCCGGTATCGTCCAGACATCGATGTACCCGGACAAGTTCGGCAAGTTTTTCGCAAGTCTCGGGCTTGCTCCAGGGGCGCGGTTCCGCATTTACAGGCGCGATGGAGCCGTGATCATGCGCTGGCCGGCCGCCGAAGCAGGCGCCGGCGCAAACGGCAACGCGGCACCGCTGTTCCGTGAGCATCTGCCGCGAGCGAGCGAGGGCCGGTTTGAGGAAATCGCGGACGGCGTCCGCTTCCTACGCGCCTTTCGCACGCTCCCCGCTTTGGATCTTGTTGTGACGGCTTCGATTCCGCTGGATATCGTCCTTCAACCCTATTGGCAACGCCTCATCCGGAATGGCGCGCTCTTAGGCTTGGCGTATGCGGCGCTCGCCGGCTTCGCAGCCGCGGCATACAGGGCAGACAGGCGCAAGAAGCTGGAGGCAGAGGTGCGCGAGGCGTCGGAGCGGGAGCTTCGGGATAGCGAGTCGCGCTACCGGTATCTGTTCGAGGCCAATCCCCACCCAATGTATGTCTTCGACCCGGAAACGCTTCGCTTCCTGGAGGTGAACGACACGGCAACCGCCCGCTACGGCTACACACGGGACGAATTTCTCCGCATGACCATTGCGGACATCCGGCCCCCCGAGGACGTCCCTCTGCTCCGGAAGGCCGTGGCATCTGCCGTGGCGCATCAGGCGATTCCCGCCGAATGGCGGCACTGCAAGAAGGACGGCACGGTGATCGATGTTGAGATCACCTGGCATGGGATAGATTTCGCTGGGCGCGAAGCGCTGATGGTGCTCGCGCACGACATCACGGCGCGTAAGCAAGCGGAAAAGGCCTTACAAGAAAGCGAGGAGCGGCTCGCTTTGGCACTTCGAGCCGGTAAGTTCGGTGTCTACGACCGGGATCTGCGCACCGGACGCACCGAGTGGAACCGGACCCTTTACGATCTGTGGGGCGTGCCGCATGGGGAACCTATCACCTTCTCGACGTTCGAAGCGGGCGTGCACCCAGAGGATTTGGCCACCGTCAAAACGGCAATAGAGGGGTCTCTCGATCCCGGCGGCACGCGTCACTTTGAATGCGAGTACCGCATTGTCAGCCGGGCCGATGGAGCGGTTCGCTGGGTCTTCTCCGATGGCGATGTGACGTTCGACGGCGAAACGCCATGCCGGCGCGTCGGCATCGTGCAGGATATAACCGGGCGAAAGCGCATCGAAGAAAGCCTGCGCCAAAGCGAGGAGCGGTTCCGCGGCATTTACGATCATGCCGGCACCGGCATTGCTATCACGAGCCTTAAGGGTCAGTTCCAGTCTTGCAATCCCGCCTACTCCGGCATGCTGGGGTATACCGAGGAAGAGTTCCACGCGCTCAAATTTCCGGACATCGTGCATCCGGAGGATCTCGATGCGAATCTGGAAGGAGGGCGCCGGGTTCGCGCGCAAGAAATACCGTGCTTCGAGATCGTCACCCGGTATGTAGCTAAGGGCGGCAAAACCGTATGGGTGCACAAGCGCGTCTCCCTGCTGCGGGACGCCGCCGGGGAACCTACCGGGTATATCGCGCTCGTGACCGACATGACGGAACGCAAGCAGTCCGAGGCGGCGCTGCGCGAGAGCGAGGAACGGTTCCGCGCGACATTCGAAAATGCCGCGGTCGGGATCGCTCAAGTCGCACCGGACGGTTCATGGCTTCGGGTGAATAGCCGCCTGTGTCAGATCACCGGTTATCCGGCGGAGGAACTCCTCACCAAAACCTTCCAGGACATCACCCATCCCGATGATCTTGAGGCCGACCTCGCTCAGGCCCGCCGGATGCTTACCGGCGAGATCGACAGCTACGGCATGGAGAAGCGCTATCTGTGCAAAGACGGCTCGATCGTTTGGGTCAGGCTGACAGTTGGCTGCATGCGCAAAGCGGACCGCGCCGTCGACTATTTCATCGCCGTTATCGAGGAAATCTCGGATCAGAAGCTCGCCGAGGAGCGATTGCGCAGGAGCGAGGAGCGTTTCCGCGGCATCTACGAGCATGCCGGCACCGGGATTTCCGTCACGGACATGGAGGGCCGGGTCCTGTCATGCAATCCGGCTTTTGCCGCCATCCTCGGCTACTCCGAGGCCGAGCTTCGCCAGCTCAATTTTCGGGACCTCATCCATCCGGAGGATTGCGACGCGAATATGGAAGAGATTCGCCGGCTCATCGCGGAGGAAATCCCCTCGTTCGAGATCGTTAACCGGTATATCGCGAAGGGCGGCAAGCCAATATGGGTGCATAAGCATATCTCCTTGCTTCGGGACGCCGCAGGCAGGCCCACAAATATTACCGCGCTTGTGTCCAACATGACGGAGCGCAAGCGTTACGAAGAGCAGATCCGCTTCCTGATGCGCGAGGTGAACCACCGCGCCAAGAACATGCTCGCGCTTGTGCAAGCAGTGGCCCGCCAAACGCTCGCGAAGAATCCCGAAGACTTTCTGGACCGCTTCAGCGAACGCATTAGGGCTCTAGCCGCGGCCCAGGATTTGCTCGTCAAGAATGAGTGGAGGGGAGTTGACCTCGATGAGCTTGTCCAATCCCAGCTCGCGCATTTCAAGGACCTGGTGGGCACGCGGATTGCTCTTACGGGGCCGGCTCTTCTGATTTCGGCGTCCGCGGCCCAAGCCATCGGCATGGCCTTGCACGAGCTGGCCACGAATGCGGGCAAGTACGGGGCGCTTTCTTCCGGCGATGGCCGCGTCGATGTGGGATGGAGCCTCAATGGCGCCGGAGCCGGCGGCAAGACCTTTGCTATAAGCTGGCGCGAGAGCGGGGGTCCGCCTGTCGTGGCGCCCTCCAAGCAAGGCTTCGGCTCGACCGTGGTCTGCGATCTCGCGGAGAGCAGCCTCGAAGCAAAAGTGGAACTAAACTTCGCTCCCGCTGGGTTGACGTGGCGGCTTCAATGTCCGGCTGCGGAGGTTGTGGACGGAGCCGTGCCTGCGCCGGTTGCCATCGCATAAGCGCACCGCTTGATGGAAATCATACGACGCCGGCCCAGCTTTTCTGTAAGCTGCCGGAAAACAACATACGGGAGAGCAAATGCTGATTGCCTTGCTCGCAGACGTACACGCCAACCGTCAAGCATTCAGTGCCTGTCTTCAGCATGCCAAGGAAAGAGGCGCAGAGCGCTATGTGCTGCTCGGCGATTACGTGGGCTACGGCGCCGATCCGGCGTGGACGGTTGCCAAAACCATGGAGCTTGTGGCCGGCGGCGCCCTTGCGGTGCTCGGCAACCACGACGCAGCGATTGGGGCGCAGGCCTTGCGAATGCATGAGGAGGCGATGTCGGTCATCGATTGGACGCGCGGCGAGCTTGGCGCAGAGGAACGCCGCTTCCTCGCGGAGCTTCCGCTGACCGGCGCCGAGCAGACCCACCTCTACGTCCATGCCGACGCAAGCGCGCCGGAACGATGGATCTACGTGCTGACTGTCGAGGAGGCCGCGCGCAGCTTGCACTCGACCGAGGCCCAAATCACCTTTTGCGGCCACACCCACAAACCCGCGATTTTCAGCATCACCGCTTTATCCAAGATGACCGCCTTTAGCCCTGTAACCGATGTGCCGATCCCCTTGCATGGCTTGCGGCGCTGGCAGGCCGTGCTCGGCTCGGTGGGCCAGCCGCGCGATGGTATTCCGGCCGCTTCCTACGCTATGTTCGATGCAGATAAGAAAGAGATCACCTTTCTTCGCGTCCCCTACGATATCGAAGGCGCCGCCCAGGCGATCCGCAAAGCCCGGCTGCCCCAATATTTCGCTGAAAGGCTATTTTATGGGAGATAGGTAACATGGCAAAGCCCGGTTTAGAGCCAGGCAATGTATTGGACGGCTTCGTTATCGAAGGGCTGATCCATACTGGCGGCATGGCCCGGCTTTGGAGCGTCTCGAAGCCCGGAATCGATATTCCGCTTTTGATGAAGGTTCCGCTTCTCGGTGAAGGCGGGGACCCTGCGGCGATCGTGAGCTTCGAAATGGAGCAAATGATCATGCCGCGGCTTTGCGGTGTCCACGTCCCGCAATTCGTGGCCGCGGGCGATTTCGCCGTTCACCCCTACATCGTCATGGAACGCCTGGGCGGCAAAACACTGCTTCCGCGCCTCGTCGAGCTGCCTCTGCCCTATGAGGAGGTTGCTGAAATCGGCTGGAAAGTCGCCAACGCGCTGCACGATCTTCACCGTCAGCATGTCATTCACCTCGACGTAAAGCCGAGTAACATTCTCTCCCGGCCTTCGGGCGAAGCCGTGCTCGTCGATTTCGGCCTCTCCAGGCATACGCAGCTTCCCGACCTGATGCAGGAGGAGTTCCGCCTTCCCTATGGAACCGCTCCCTATATGGCGCCCGAGCAGCTTCTCGGCGTGCGGCACGATCCGCGCAGCGATCAGTTCGCGCTTGGCGTGCTTCTTTATTTCTTCTCGACCGGCGTGCGCCCGTTTGGCGAAAGCGAGCGGATGAGCGCGATGAAAAAACGGCTGTGGCAAGATCCGAAGCCGCCGCGGGCTTTGCGCGCCGATTATCCTCCATGGCTGCAGGAGATCGTGTTGCGCTGCCTGGAGGTTGAGCCGGCATGGCGCTACCCTTCGGCGGCTCAGCTTGCCTTCGAGCTGGGCAACTACAATCAGATCAAACTGACGGCCAGATCGGAGCGCTTGAAGACCGATTCCTTTGCAACGCGCCTGAAGAGGCGTTTCAACCCAGATCTCAAAAAGGACTGGACCCCGCGCACCGTTGCGATGCCGCTTCCCGCGGCCCCGATCATAGCCGTCGCCGTCGACCTTTCCGGCGAAGCCAGGTCCACCAATGAAGCGCTGCGCGAGGCGGCCGCACGAGCGCTGGCAGCGATCCCCGAAGCCCGGCTCGCTTGCCTCAACGTTCTGAGGCAGAGCTATATCGCCACGCGCGACACAGCGCTCGACGATGAGGGTCACAACAAACATGTGAACCGGCTGGTTGCGCTTCAGCATTGGGCACAGCCGCTGAAGCTTCGCGAGGGGCGAGTCACCTATCATGTGCTCGAGGCCATCGACCCTGCCTCTGCCATTTTGAGCTATGCCGGTCAAAACCGCGTCGATCAAATTCTGGTGGGGGCGCGGCAAAGCTCGCTAAAGCGGACGCTGCTCGGCAGCGTGTCGTCCAAGATAGCGGGCGAGGCAAATTGCACGGTCACGGTCGTACGGCCACCGCGCGAGGATGACGGATCGCGCCCGGAAGGCGCCCGGCAAGCAGCGGATGCTGCGCCGCTGTCCTGATACTGGATCCGGATTTGATGTAATTGCAGCTGCCATTGATCACGGCCCATGTATTGTCATTCCAGCGTGTGAAAAAATCGAAATGCCAAGTCCGCAGGTAGGCTACGAGCGTCATTCCCGCGCAGGAGCGTGTGAATAAATCGATTGCCGAAGCATTGCAAGGCGCGCAACCGTCATTCCCGCGAAGGCGGGAATCCATTTCTCCCGTTGGAACCAGAATTTGTATGGGTACCCGCCTTCGCGGGTACGACGCTGCGGTCCGGATTTCAAGCGTTTCAACGGGTTTGCGATTTTTTGAACGCTCGAAGGCGGGAATCCAGTAATCTCGACGCCAAAGATTCGCTTAATCAATGACATAGTGAAGTGATACTAGGTCCCCGCCTACGGGGACGACAGCAGGTACGGTCAAGACTTCTGGCGATTGGTATAACGCCTCGCGTTCGTAGCACCGAAGTCCTTGCCGCCGGCGTCATTGAGCGCTTTTCTTATCAGATGGCGCTGCTGTCGTTGCGAGGGTGCTTAATGCGCAGACGGGCACTTTCAAGCCGGGGCGCCGTTTCGCTGGCTGGGAGCCAAAGGGTGGCGATACTGCTGGCCCCTGCCGCGCATTCGAGTGTGAACTTTCCACCCGATCGTGCCGCGAGATTTTCCACCATCGGCAGCCCCGGCATGGTCCTCAGGCCGGCCGGCTTCGAAGTGGGCATGCCCGATCCCGTATCCGTCACGGAGAGACGGACATAGGAGCCAGGAGCAAGACCGCCGCTGCCGCCCGCAGGCACGGTAACGGCCTTGGCTGAGATCGTAAGCGTTCCCCCGCCGGACATCGCATTGCGTGCGTTCACAGCAAGAGCGAGCAGCGCCAGCTCAAGCCGGCCGGGATCGGCCCGGACCGGCGGCAAATCCTCGCCCGTTTGCGTCCGTATTTCGACGGCAGGGCGCCCAACGAACCGCCCGATGAGACCGGCCACGCTCTCAACGGCCTCGCGGACGTTGGCTGGGCTAACATCGAGGCGCTGACGCTTCGCAAACGCAAGAAGATGCTGGATGAGAAGGCGGGCCCTGCCGGCCGATTGCAATGCAGCCGCGATCAGGCGGGAGGTCTTTTCATCGCCGCCGAGCCTTCGTTGAATGAGATCGAGACCTCCAACGATCGGCGTAAGGAGATTATTGAAATCGTGCGCGATGGCACCGGTAAGCCGGCCGATCTCCTCAAGTTTCTGGCTTCGGCGCAACGCTTCCAGGGACTGACGGCATCCGGTGATATCGGTAGCCTCGGCGGCGATGGCTGCAATTTTTCCGCGGCTATCGCGGATGGGCCATATTATGAAATCGAACCGCCGCAGGCCCGCTGGCAGGTCGGCCCAAATCTCTCGCTGGATGGTTTCGCCCTTTGCAGCCGCCCCGATACAGGCTTCGGCGAATTCCTGCATCCCTGGTGTGCCCGAAAAGAAAGCTGTGTCCCAGAATGGCTTGCCAACAGCCTCATTGGGCTTTGCCGCGATGCCGCACAGGAAGGCCGGGTTAGCATCGAGAAGTTTGCCGGCGGGTGACGCAATGCACTGGTAGCGGCCGCTTGTTTCGAAGATCGCCCGCATTCGCGCTTCCCGGCTTAGCGGGATATCTGTCAACACATGCTCCGGACCGATTTACTGGGCTATATTTAAGAATAAGTCCCCACGGGATCGCCAATCGATACGGCACCGCTGGAAACCGTTTCCAGAAGGCATAAATGCAAAGTAGATATTATAGTTCCTCAAGACCTGAGGCTTGGCTTTGCCGCATGCGGTTTTTCTTCAAATAAAGTTTAAGGCAAGGAAACTTGATCGCCTTTCGAGCGTTAACGCAGCATGAGCGCAGTCTATTGTGCGAGTGCGACGCTCAAGGCTTGCGCCTCTATAACAAAGAAAAAAGATCGCCAGGAGGAAGTAGCATGGCGCCCGGAGGCAGATCATGATTCCTGCAAGCTTCGACTACCATCGTCCGCAAAGCAAGCGCCAAGCTTTGGAGATACTTGGCGAGGTGCTTAGCGATGGACGCATTCTTGCCGGTGGACACAGTCTGATCCCCATGATGAAGCTGAGGATCGCGGCCCCTGCACACCTCGTCGACATTTCGCGCATCGGCGAACTGAAGGGCATCGCGATTCGCGGCTCCGACATCGAGATCGGCGCGATGACTACTCAGCACGAGCTCATCGCGTCAGACAACCTCGCCGAGGCCTGCCCCATCATCCGCGAGGCCGCGAAACTCATCGCAGATCCGCAAGTGCGCTATTGCGGAACCCTTGGCGGAAATATTGGCAATGGCGATCCGGGCAACGACATGCCGGGTCTTATGCAGTGCTTGAATGCCACCTACGTGCTTGAAAGCACGAAAGGCGTTCGCGTAGTGCCTGCGCGCTCGTTCTATGCAGGCGCTTATTCGACGGCGCTTAAGGACGGCGAGCTGTTGACGAAAGTCCGTTTCTCTGCTCCGCCAAAGGGCCATGGCTACGCCTACAAGAAGCTGAAACGGAAGGTTGGCGACTACGCCACGGCCGCCGCCGCGGTCATTTTGCAAATGGCGGACGGCAAGGTGAGCCAAGCCTCGATCGCACTCACCAATTTGGCAGATACGCCGCTTTACGCGAAGGACGCAAGCGATCGTATCGCAGGTACATCCTTGCAGCCCGCCGATATCGACGCAGCCGTTGCGGCGGCTGAGGCGATTGCCCGTCCAGCCGCCGACAGCCGGGGCTCGGCCGAGTACCGCACGAAGATGGCAGGCGTGATGGTAAGGCGGGCCTTGATGGAAGCTGCCGGCCGCAGCTCTGCCGCAGCAGGGCAGCCCAATTCACCAGACAAGAAAGAACACAAGGCAGGAGGCCTCTTCGGATGGCTAAAAGGCTAATTTCGCTGACCGTCAACGGCAGCAAGATCGAACGCGAGGTCCAAGACCGAAGGCTCCTTATTCATTTTCTACGCGAGGATTTGCGCCTCACGGGCGCGCATATAGGCTGCGAAACAACACATTGCGGCGCTTGCACCGTCGATATGGACGGCAAATCGGTGAAATCCTGCACGGTCTTCGCCGTTCAAGCCGACGGCTCGAATATCCGCACCATTGAGGGAATGGCGCAAGCGGACGGGTCGCTGCACCCGCTGCAGGAGGGCTTCCGCATGCAGCACGGCCTGCAATGCGGCTTCTGCACTCCGGGCATGATCATGCGCAGCTACAGGCTTTTGCAGGAGAACCCCAATCCCACCGAAGAGGAGATCCGGATGGGCATCTCGGGCAATTTGTGCCGCTGCACGGGCTATCAGAACATCGTGAAGGCCATCCGCTACGCCGCGGACAAGATGAACCAAGTGCAAGTGAAGGAGGCTGCAGAATGAACGCCCCATCTGTTCAGCAGCGCAAAGACTCGCTTGAAGGAATTGGCTGCAAAAGGAAGCGCGTCGAGGATATCCGCTTCGTTCAAGGCAAGGGGAACTACGTCGACGATTTCGTGCTTCCGGGGATGGTCTTCGGCGATTTCGTGCGCAGCCCCTATGGGCACGCGCGGATCAAGAAAATCGACAAGAGTGCCGCACTGGCATTGCCCGGCGTGAAAGCTGTGCTCACGGCCGAGGACTTGATCCCGCTCAACCTCCATTATATGCCGACGCTCGCCGGCGATGTCCAAGCGGTGCTCGCGCATGAGAAGGTGCTCTTCCAGAACCAGGAGGTGGCCTTCGTCATCGCCGAGGACCGCTACATTGCAGCCGACGCGGTGGAACTGGTCCAGGTCGAGTACGAGGAGCTGCCGGTCCTCGTCGATCCGTTCAAGGCCATGGAGCCTGGAGCGCCTGTGCTGCGCGAGGATCTCAAAGGCAAGACGAGCGGCGCGCATGGCCCACGCAAGCACCCCAATCATATCTTTACTTGGGAGGCGGGCGACAAAGAAGCCACCGATGCTGCCTTCGAGAAGGCCGAGGTCACGATCAAGGAGCTGATCTCCTACCAACGCGTACATCCGAGCCCGCTGGAAACCTGCGCTTCGCTTGCTTCCATGGATAAAATCAACGGTGAGCTCACGCTTTACGGCACTTTCCAGGCGCCGCATGTGGTTCGCACCGTGGCCTCGCTGATCGCGGGCATCCCGGAGCACAAGATCCGGGTGATCTCGCCCGATATCGGCGGCGGCTTCGGCAACAAGGTCGGCGTTTATCCCGGCTACGTGATGAGCGTCGTGGGCTCGATCGTGCTCGGCGTGCCTGTCAAATGGACCGAGAGCCGGATCGCGAACCTTTCCACCACCGCCTTTGCGCGCGACTATCACATGACAGGCGAGCTAGCCGCCACGAAAGACGGCAAGATCACCGGCCTTCGGGCGCATGTGATCGCCAATCACGGCGCGTTCGACGCCTGCGCCGATCCCACGAAGTTCCCGGCGGGCCTTTTCTCCATATGCACGGGCTCCTACGACATCCCCGTTGCCTACGTGGAGGTCGACGGCGTCTACACGAACAAGGCGCCGGGCGGCGTCGCCTATCGCTGCTCGTTCCGGGTGACCGAGGCGGCGTATATGATCGAACGCCTCATCGACATCCTAGCGCAGAAGCTGAACATGGATCCCGCCGAGCTTCGCTTGAAGAACTTCATCCAGCCGGCCCAGTTCCCCTACAAGTCGGCGCTGGGCTGGGAGTACGACAGCGGCAATTATCCCACGGCCATGAAAAAGGTCATGGAAGCCGTGGGTTACGAAAGCCTGCGTGCTGAGCAGGCCCAGCGGCTAGCGGATTTCAAAGCCGGCAAGACCCGCAACTTGATGGGCATCGGCGTCTCGTTCTTCACCGAGATCGTCGGTGCTGGGCCGGCCAAGAATTGCGACATCTTGGGGATCGGCATGTTCGACTCTTGCGAGATCCGCGTGCATCCGACGGGCGCCGCCATCGCAAGGCTCGGCACGAAGAGCCAAGGGCAGGGGCATGAGACGACCTATGCCCAGATTCTGGCGACCGAGACAGGCATCCCCGCCGATAGGATCACTATCGAGGAAGGCGACACCGATACCGCGCCTTACGGCCTTGGCACTTACGGGTCGCGCTCCACACCCGTGGCGGGCGCTGCCTGCTCGCGGGCCGGCCGCAAGATCCGTCAAAAGGCGCAGATGATCGCGGCGCACCTCCTCGAAGTGCATCATGACGATCTCGAATGGGACGTGGACGGCTTCTGCATCAAGGGCGTGCCCGAAAAGCGCAAATCCATGAAGGAGTTGGCCTGGGCCGCCTACAACAACGTGCCTCCCGGCATGGAGATGGGCCTTGAGGCGGTGGATTATTACGATCCGCCGAATTTCACATTTCCGTTCGGGGCCTATATCTGCGTGACCGACATCGACGCCGACACCGGCGAGACCAAGGTCCGGCGCTTTTACGCGCTCGACGATTGCGGCACGCGCATCAATCCGATGATCATCGAAGGCCAAATCCACGGCGGGCTAACCGAAGCGTTCGGCATCGCCATGGGCCAGATCATTGATTACGACGAGGCTGGAAACGTCCAGAACGCAAGCTTCATGGATTATTTCCTGCCAACCGCGGTCGAAACCCCCCACTGGGAGACGGACTACACCGAAACGCCGAGCCCGCATCACCCCATCGGTGCAAAAGGCGTCGGCGAGAGCCCCAATGTCGGCGGCGTGCCGGCCTTCTCGAACGCCTTGAACGATGCTTTCGCGAAGTTCGGCGGAGTCCATACGCAGATGCCTCACACGGCCCCGCGCGTTTGGGGTTATGCCAAGGAACTAGGACTCGCGGCTTGATAAGACCCCCTCACCCTGTCCCTCTCCCGCGGAGGGGAGAGGGAACGCCAGTTGCAAAGGGCTCGGCTCCCCTTGCGGGAGAGGGCTGGGGTGAGGGGGCCAAACTAAGCGAAGCGGCTGCCAGATGGAAACTCCTCATGAAATACAGACCGGCTTGGAGCGCGCCGGCTACATCGCCGGTGCCCCGCTCGCCACGGCAATCATGATGATGCGGCTGCTCGGCCGGCCGCTTTTGGTCGAAGGTGAGGCTGGCGTTGGCAAGAGCGAGCTTGCGAAAGCGCTCGCAAGTGCCAGCGGCCGGAGGCTCATCCGCCTGCAATGCTATGAGGGGCTGGATGCGTCAAGCACCCTCTATGAGTGGAACTATCAGCGTCAAATCCTTGCCATCCGGGTGCTTGAAGGCGAGAACGCAAGCACCGCAAGCAAAGAGAGCCACATTTTCTCCGAAGAGTTTTTGCTCAAACGGCCGCTTTTGGAGGCGATCACGCAGGAAACGCCGCCGGTGCTGCTCATCGACGAGATCGACCGGGCGGACGAGGAGTTCGAGGCCTTCCTCTTGGAGGTGCTTTCCGATTATCAGATCAGCATCCCGGAGCTAGGCACCATAAGCGCGAAAAGCGTGCCGCTGGTGATCCTGACCTCGAACGCAACGCGCGAGCTGTCGAACGCGCTGCGCCGCCGCTGTCTCTATCATTATGTCGATTTCCCGGATGAAGCCTCGGAGCTTAGGATCATTCAAGTGCGCTATCCGGATGCGCCGCTCGCGCTCGCGGCGCAGGTTGTGCGCTTCGTGCGCGATATACGCGCTGAAGATCTGCGAAAAAAACCCGGCATCGCCGAGACGCTCGACTGGGTGGCTGCCTTGTCCGGCCTCGGCGTAAGAGGCCTGCAAGACAGCCCTGAAACCGTCCACCAGACCCTGCTTTGCCTTCTGAAGACCCGGGAGGATCGCGAGGCGATCCCGCTCGCGGTGTTCGAAAGGCTTGCCGGCGCTGCAGCCTGAGGCCGCGCCATGGCGGACGAAGCTGCCAACGGTCTCGTTCCGGCTATGCAAGCCCAAATGCTTCGCTTTGTGCGGCTCTTGCGGGATAACGGCTTCTCCGCGGGCGTTTCCGAGGCGGCCGATGCCGTTCGTGCTCTAGGCCGCATCCGGGCAACGGACCCGCCCGCGGCCCGGCACGTGCTTCGCGCGCTGTTTGCTTCGCGCGAGCGGGAATGGCATCGCTTCGACGAATTGTTTGATGCGTTCTGGCTCGGGCGGTTGCGTTACAAGCGCACCTCGTTTCAGAAGGCCACGAGCGGGCGGCGCTCTGGCCAAGCGCCTGCCGTCAGGCGCGTTACGCTCGCGGACTTTTTCGATTGGAGCGCGAAGGGCGGGAACACGGCTGACTCCAGCGCAGTCTCTGCGGGGCGGAGCGGCGGCGCCTCGGCGGCGGAGAGCATGGCGAAAGCGGACTTCGGGCAAGTGACCGATCCCGATGAGCTCGAACGCCTGCACGAGCTTGCGGAGCGCTGGGCAGAGCGAATCCGCAGCCGCCTTTCGCGAAGGCGGCGCGCTGCGCTGAAAGGCGAGCGCGTGCTCCTGCGCCGCACCTTTCAAAGGTCGGTCTCATTGGGCGGCATGCCTTTGAAACTCTATCGTGCGAAGCGCAAGCCGAAGCCCATAAGGATCGTCCTTTTTGTCGATGTTTCCGGCTCGATGGACCTCTACTCGCTCTTCTTCACACGCTTCGTCTATGCGCTGAGCGTCAACCTGGCGAAGACGGAGGCTTTTATCTTCCATACGCGCCTCGTGCACATCACCGGTACTTTGGCTGAGGCCAATCCAATGAAACTGATGGAGAAAATGGCCCTTATCAGCCAAGGCTGGTCCGGCGGCACGCGCATCGGCGCCTCGCTCGGCGAATTCAATCGCCGCTATGCGAGCCAACCCGCCGGGCCGAACACAATCGCTATCGTGATTAGCGACGGCTTCGACACCGGTCCCGCCGAGGCTCTTGCCGCCGAGCTTGCCAAGCTAAAGCGGCGAGTAAAGCGCCTGATCTGGCTTAACCCGCTGCTTGGGCGGGAAAGCTATGAGCCCCGTGCAGCGGGCATGGCGGCAGCACTTCCCTTTCTTGACCTCTTCGCCCCCGCGCACAATCTTGAAAGCCTAGCCGCTCTCGAAGACGAGCTGGCCCGGCTGTGACAGAGGTAACGGCCATGTCTGCCGATCCGAACGAAAACGTCGAAAGCTTCTGCCGCAACTGGAACGGTGCCGCTCCCTATGCGCGCGCCACGGTCGTCCGCACCGAAGGTGCCACGGCAGCGAAAGCCGGCGCCAAGGCTATCGTGACCGCGGAGGGAGAATTGATTGGCTTTCTTGGCGGCGGCTGTCTTCGCGGCGCGGTCTTGAGAGCCGCTCAGCAAGCGATCCAGACGGGCGCACCCAAGTTGATCCGGGTTCGTCCCAAAGAGCAGGTCACAAGCGGCCGGGATGCTGACGGCGTCGAGCTTCACCCAAGCGGTTGCCCGAGCAAAGGCAGCTCGGACGTCTTCATAGAGCCGGTCATGCCAAAACCGGCGCTCATCGCGATCGGTTCGAGCTACGTGGCTGCAGCCCTTGCAGAATTAGCTCCTCAGCTCGGCTTCGAGCTTACGCAAGTGGCGGCGGTGGCCGGAAGCGGCAGCGCGCTGCCGCTGGCGGAGCTTGCCAGCCAGAAGCGGTTGGGGCGGGCGTTTATCGTTGTGGCTACACAGGGAGCCGGAGATTACGCCGCACTCAGCGCCGCCATGGCTACGCCTTCACCCTACGTCGCTTTCGTCTCAAGCCCAGCCAAGGCGCAAGCCATGCGCGAGCGGCTGACTAAAGAAGGCTTCGATGGCGCGAGACTCGCGCGGTTGCATGCTCCGGCAGGGCTGGACATTGGCTCCGAGACCCCAGCGGAAATCGCGCTTGCAATTCTTGCTGAAATCGTCAGCCTGCGGCGGGCTGGGGCGAATAAAAGCGGGAGCGGCCTATGAGAGCGAACGATCTCAAAGTGGCGGCTATACTGCTCGCGGCTGGCTTGTCGCGCAGGATGGGCGAGAGCAACAAGCTGCTCATCGAAATCGGCGGGGAACCCTTGGTGCGCCGCATAGCGCGCGTTTATCTGGCGGCGGGGGCGCAAGTGCTCGCTGTGCTCGGCCACGACGCGGAGCAGGTGCGCGCGGCTCTCGCAGATTTGCCGGTCTCGTTTACCGCGAATCCGCATTATGAAGAAGGCCAGCAATCCTCGGTCCGTGCAGGGATCGAAAGCTTATCCGGCGGCTTCGACGCCATTCTCGTGGCGCTTGCCGATCAAGCTGCACTTACGCCGGCCGACATTTCGGAGCTTATCGACGCCTTCGCCCAAAGCGGAGCCAATCGCATCCTTGTCCCTTATTTCCGCGGCAATCGGGGCAACCCGGTGGTTTTTCCTGCCCGCCTCATCGCTGAGATGCGAGCGGCCGGCCGCAACGCCGCGTGCCGAAGCTTCATCGACAATAATCCTCAGCTAACCGAATGCTACGAAGCGGACCACGACCGCTTCATAATCGACATCGACACGCCGGACGATCTCGCCTCATTCAGAGGCAGACAGCTGTCTGGCCGCATGACACAAGAAAGACTGGAGGACAACGCGCCATGAAGATTTTAGGGGAGCAAACCATCGCCGCTGCGCCCGGCAAAGTCTGGCAGGCGCTGAACGATCCCGGCGTGTTGCGCCAATCCATTCCCGGTTGCAAAAGCCTCGAGCGTGTGGGCGATAACGCCTTCAAGGCAACGGTCGAGACGAAGATCGGGCCCATCAAAGCGGTGTTCAACGGCGACGTTCAACTTTCCGATCTCGATCCGCCTAATGGCTATACGCTCTCGGGCCGGGGATCAGCGGGCAGCATGGGCAGCGCCAAAGGCAGCGCGCGCGTGCGCCTGACGGCGAACGGAGGCGGCACGAAGCTGACCTATGACGTGGACGCGGACGTGACCGGCAAATTCGCTCAACTGGGCTCTCGGCTCATCCAGGGCACAGCCAACTTGCTCGCGAACCAGTTTTTCACCCGGTTCGGCGAGGTTGTTGCACCCGCTGCTGCCGCGCCGGAGGCCGCGAAGGCGGGCATTCCCTGGTGGGTGTGGGCCCTGGCCGCCGTGGCGATTGCCGCCGCAGCCTATTATCTGCTCTTGCACTAAGCGGCAGGCTAGGCACTCCAAAAATAGCGCACCACGTGAAAAAACACGGGCGCCGCGAAGCTAAGCGAGTCCACCCTGTCGAGCATGCCGCCGTGACCGTCGATCATGGTGCCCCAGTCCTTGATGCCACGATCGCGTTTGATCGCGGAAAGCACGAGGCCGCCCAAGAAGCCCATGGCATTGATCGTGAGCGCAAGGAGGGCGGCTTGCCATGGCGCGAATGGCGTAATCCACCACAGCGCGGCAGCGAGCGCGCAGGAGGAGAGCACACCGCCGATGAGCCCTTCGAGCGTTTTGGACGGCGAGATCTTCGGAGAAAGCGGGCGCCGGCCGGTAAGCTTCCCCCAGATGTATTGCAGCACGTCGCTAGCTTGAACGGTGAGCAGCAGGAAGACGATGAGGAGCACGTTGCGCCCCTCGAAGCCCTCGATCTTGAGCATGAGCAGCGCCGGCACGTAGGAGATACAATAGACGCAGATCATCAGGCCCCATTGCACCTTGGCCGCGCGCTCGAAAAAGCGGGACGTGTCGGCGCTGAGCGAGGAGATGGGTAAAAGCAGAAAGGCGTACACAGGGATTAGAATGGCGAACATCCCGTAGCTGCCCTGGGCGATGAGATAATACTGATACGGCAAGAACACGAAAAAGCTCAGCATGAGAGCGTGATGATCGCCGCGCCTCGTATAGGTCAGCGAGATGAACTCGCGCAGGCTTTGAAACGACACGAATGCGAACAGCCAAATAATGGCGGCGGGGCCGCTCCAAATGGCAAGCGTGATGATAGCAACCATCGCCCACCACGCTCTGATCCGGGCGTTGAGATTGTCGATGAGGGCGTGAGGCTCGCCGGCCGCCACGCGGAGCTGCAAGAAGGCGCCAGTGATGGAGGCTACGGCGAGGATCGCGACGATGCCACCGAGGATGAGAAGTTCGGCTTTGAGAAGCGGCATGCCGGCCTTATGCGGCTTGAGGAGCGAGAGCGATGAGGACAGCACGCGCGCGGGCTAGAAACGCTTCCTTGCCCTCTTCCGGCGCAAGGCACACCGGCGGCCCGAAGGTGAGCGAGCACAAGAGCGGTACGGGTACAAATTCTCCTTTTGGAAGCACGCGGCCGAGATTTTCGATCCACACCGGCACCAGCTCAGCCTGGGGATGCGCCCTGGCGAGATGATAGATGCCGGGCTTGAACGGCAATAGATCGTCGCCCGTATTGCGCGTGCCCTCCGGGAACATAATGAGCGATTCCCCTGCGGTAAGCGCCTCGCCCATCGCCTCGACCGGATTGGGCGGCGGAGGAAAAGTCCTAAAATTCCGGCTTACCGGCACGCCCCTAAAAACCTTGTCGATAAAATAGCGCCGAACCGGGTTGCTCAGCCAATAATCCGCCGCCGCGACCGGCCGTGTCAGCCAGCGCTGAGCCGGGGGCAGCGAGGCCCATATCACCAGGAAATCGCCGTGGCTGCGGTGATTGGAGAAATAGATGCGCTGTCGCTCGCCCGGGTTGTTGCCGCGCCACACGGCACGCACGCCGGTTACAAGCCTCGCCATGCCGCAGATGACGGAAGCAAGGAGCCGTTCTATTTTCATGCTCACCTCAGGGCGGCCAATTATCGTTCTGGCAGGCTTAGGCGGAATTCAAACTTGCGCGATACCGTTGCGAATACGCTGGAAAATGTTCAAGGCGATGGCGGCCGCAGTAAGCGGCATGATCCAGAATGCCCAATCTGGAAAGGAGCCTGCCACGCCAAGCCAAAGACCCAATGCGCCAAACAGGAACGCCCGGTCACTTTTGCCCATAGGTCCGTCATAGCGGCGGACGCCGCCCACTGCCTGGCCCATGATGCCTGCCATCTCGGAAAGCGCAGACAGAAATATTACCGCGCCAACGTTCGCCCAGCCGAATGGGGCTACCGCCACAAAAGGAAGATAGAGGGCTGCGTCCGAGATGGGATCCGAAAGCTCGTTTAGATATGCGCCCAGCACCGTTGGCCGGCTATGTTCGCGCGCCAGCATCCCGTCGATAACGTTCAAAGCCATGCGTAGGAACATCCACAGCGGTAGAAGCAGAAAGTGGCGCGGCTTGGGGCCAGCAAGGAGCCAGCCGCCAAGCAGCACCGAAGCCGCCGTCGCAGTCACGCTGACGCTGTTGGCAGTGATGCCGGCCTTGGCGCATTTATGCACCACCGGCCGCAAAACGGCTTGGAAACGTGGCTTAAGATCGTAGATGCCGAACATAAGGCTCGCCGGGGTGAGATCAGGCCTTATATTATTTTACGAGCGATCTACGGCGCGGCAATGGCGGATTTAAAAATCCAAGCCGTTCTGCCGGCCGGGGCGGAGAACGCGCTTACGGCTTTCTCGGCATCTGGCTTTGCGCGATCACGGCGAGGACCTTGAGGTTCTCCTCGTCCTTTTCGGCCGTTAGCAGAAAGCGGACGCGGTCGGATACCCAGCTCACCGCCTTATAGGACCCGAACGCTTGGGCTGTTATGGCAGAGTCGGCATATCCGTCGGCCGGCAGCACGTAGAGCGTCAAAGGCGGCTCGGTCTTAGACGAATAAGTGAGCTGCATCATATTGTCTTGGTTATATTTTAGCGTCTGCCCGCGGTAGAGCGCGAAGCCCTTGCTACTAAAATCGGGCGGGGTCAGAGCCTTGGCCGTGATCTTCGAAAGCTGGAAGCGGATGAACTCAGGATTGAGGATCGCATCGGGGTGCGGCGTCAGCATCTCGCGAGGGAAGAAGCTATGAAACTTTGCGATATCGGCTGACCAGGACGCGGGCGTGAATAGCGCGGCAGGCACCCTGTCCAAGACCTTTGGCGGAAGGGATGTGTGCCGGGCGGTGAAAACCGTCGCGCCATACCCCCCAAGCAGGACGCCGGCAAAAACCGCGCCCAGAAAAAGGACGAACCTCGCGCTGCCGGGGCTCTTGCGCGCCGGTGCACCGGCATTCGCGGAAACCGCCTCCTTGCCTTTGGGTTTGGCCTCGCCGCCTTCGAACTGGAGTGCACTTTGCGGAACCTCGATCTCCTCGCGCGCGAAGCCGCCCAGCGTCTCCATGAGCTGGGTTTGAGTTCGCCTCAGGCGAGCCACGCGCCGCGAGATCTCTGGGTTCGAGCCTGCCATCTGCGAGACCTCCGCAGTCTGCCCTTTCTCGAGCTGTCCATCGAGATAGGCGAGCAGGAACTCGTCGCTCAGTTGGGTCATGCCGCCCGCTCGCGCCCAGAGTGAGGATCGAGGTCGAAGCGCATTCCATCCTCGGCAAGCCCGAGCCGGTCGAGCCAATGGGTTAGCGCGAGATGCCCCCGCGCAAGAAGCTTCATAAGCGACAGCATGTTAAGCGCGGCAATCTCGGCTGCTTCGTCGTATGACGCACCCTCGCCATAAACGAGGTAAAGCACGCCTCTCTGCGGCGATGGCAGGTTTGCGATAAATCTCGCAAACTGCGAATTGCCCGCGAGCGGACCGCTGGAAAGCGCGGTAGAGAAAAGACGGGGGTCCGGCGGGCACTGCCGATGGATTGCCGGGTCTTCGGCCGTTTTCGCCGCCCAAAGCGCGTACATGCGGTGGAACGCGCCGGTCAGACGGTCGCGATCTTCCTCACGCCACTCGTTGCGCGCGTTCAAGGCCTTAACCGTTCCTCGAAGCAGTGCGCGCGCCAGTTCCTCGTTCGCAGTCAGCACGAGCGCGAACTTGTAGAGACGGGGCAACGCCTTGTGAATGAACTCACGCTGCTGGCTGGAAAGCTGTCCATTAGTTGCCATGATACGCGGCCTCCCTTACAAAATTAAATCACGCCCAACATTTCGAACTTTGACACGGAAAGGTTGACGCGTCGTAAAAATGTCACAACCGATTGCGGAGACCTCTCAGCTCTGCAAAATATCGGCTGAGGCTTGGGCTGGCACGTTTTTCCAGGGGAATCTTGCCGTTCAATCGTTGCGGATTGCTCTCAAACGCAATCTTTGCCATTGCAAAGACAACGCACAGATTTATTACGTTCCGGTAAACAAAGCAGAGAGATCTTGCAGAAGGCACCATGACTCACGAAAGATCCGGGGAAGAGCGTCCTCCCGCCAGAATTCCGGCCGCCGGGAAAGATTGGCTTCATGCTCTGCCGGACCCAGTGACAGAGATTGAAACACCGCCGCGTCCGGAGGAACAGAGTGTGCCGCTCGCTGGCCTGATCGAGCAAGTCATGCGCGATGGCGGTCCGACAGCGGCCGCGCCTTATTTCCGTCTTGCGGCAAGCCCCGTTCCTGTACTGGGAAATCCTGCAAAGGCGATCGCAGAAGTCCTGCCGGAAAAGCTGATCGAAGAGCTAAGGGCGGCTCAAGAGCAGCTACAGGCGGAGCCGGCGCCCTCGCCTGCAGAGAATACGAAAGAGCCAGCCCGTGACTTACCGCCTAGTGTAGAAGCTCTGGCCCAACCTTCAGGCGAATCCGCAGACAAGATTTTCGCGGAGCCCGGAATTGCCGCCATGGAGGGAGCTACCGGCTCGAAACGCAGCACAGCGGAGCGCATCCAGCGAGCACTCGGGGGCGCTGGCGCTGCAATGGCAAAGCGGGGCGAATCGAGCGCACGCTCCCTACGCCAATTCAGCCGCCGCATGCGTTTTCGCGATTGGCAGCGCCGCTACCTCACGATCCTAAGCCACGTCCATCGCCATGTCCTCGACCGCCGCATCGAGCGGCTTCTTTTTATAAAGACGCCGTTGCCCGAGACCAGCGTGCAGACGGAGGCAGGGGGGCAAAAGTCGTTCGAATACCGGGGCCCGATCTCCAGCAAGGTTCTGGAGTGGGCGTTGTCGGCGTTGCCTGGCGATTTGAAGCGTTACGCATTCGCCGACTTCCGCGCGGGCAACGGACGCACTTTGCTTCTGGCGGCGCGGCGCAACTTCGAACATGCTTCGGGCTACGCATTCGATACCGAAAGCTGCGAGGTACTCGAGTTGAACCTCGCCCAATATTCCCGCTCCTATATGAGCTGCCGGGACGTGCGCGCGTTGCGCGGCGATCGCGACGGTATTGCAATTCCTTCTCAACCCGCGGTGCTGTTCTTCCCCGATAGCCTGACCGGCAATCATCTGAGTATCATCCTAGACCACGTTGCGGCCTCTCAACAGCTCGCCCCGCGCCCGGTCTATCTTGTTTTCGAAAATTCGGGCCGCGAACGGGGGCTCGATCAAATGCAGATTTTCGAGAGGCTGCCTTTGCCCTTTCTAAACCGGGTGAAGACATACCTCTTCAGCCCAGCGAAGATTGCGGTCTACAAGTCCCTCAATAACGGGGGCGTGAACTAAAAGCCGAGGCGTCACGCCGGAGAAAGATTATGGATCGAGTCTTTGACGGCATCATCATCGCGCTGGACGGCCGCATGGGGCTCGTGCAGCTCAATAGGCCAAAGGCGTTAAACGCGGTCACATTAGAGATGATCGCAGGCCTCGAAGCTTTTTATCACCGCTGCGCCAAGGACCCGCATATCTACGGGATCGTCATGGAGGCGGAGGGCAAGGCGTTCTGCGCGGGCGGCGACATCCGCACCATCCGCGATTGGATACAGAACGATCTGCCGCGGGCGGATCGCTTCTATGCCGCGGAGTACCAGCACAATTGGTCGCTCCAATGCTTCAGAAAGCCCCATGTTGCGCTCATGAACGGCGCCGTTATGGGCGGCGGCGTTGGGATCAGCATCTACGGCACGCACCGCGTTGCAGGGGAGAACACGGCTTTCGCCATGCCCGAAACCGGGATCGGCTTTTTCCCCGACATCGGCGGCGGCTGGTTCTTGCCGCGCATGCCGGGAATGACGGGGATGTATCTCGGCTTGACCGGGCATATCTGCGGGCGCGCCGATGCCTATTATGCCGGCGCCGCGACACATTGCATTCCCGCTGCTCAGTTCGAAACGGTGAAGACGGCGATGATCGAGGGCGAGCCGATCGATCCCGTCCTCGACGGCTTGCACGAGCATCCGGGCGAAAGCTTCCTGGAAAAGCACCGCGAGCCGATTGAGCGGATTTTCGGAAGCTCCTCGGTCGAAGGCATAATGAAGGGCCTGGAGAACGAGGAAGGCGGCTGGCGGGAATGGGCGCAGAATACGCTATCTGTCCTTGCGAAAAAGTCGCCGCTCGCCCTCAAGGTTGCCTTCGAGCAGCTGCGCCGCGGCAGAAACTATAAGTCGCTCAAGGAAGCGCTGATCGTCGAATACCGGCTAGCAACGCGCATGATCCGGCTACCCGGCTTTTCAGAAGGCATTCGCGCCGTCATCGTCGACAAGGATCAGTCGCCCAAATGGCAGCCGCGATCCTTGGCCGAGGTGAGCGATGCTTCCGTGCAGTCGCTGTTCGAGCCGCTTCCCGGCGGCGATCTCAAGCTCGTGGATTACTGGACGCCGCCCGCCCGCGGCTAGAGTGCGTCCGGAAAAGTGTGAAGCGGTTTTCCGGTAAGACGCACGATATTACAAAAGCTTAGAGCCCGCTTTTGATTCCATCAAAAGCGGATAGGCTCTAGCCCAGCTCGCTGCCGGCCGGGCTCTCCAAAACATTCCCGGCTGCGCATTCGAGGCACCACCGCAGCCCCTCCGGCGCGTAATCGAGCGTAACCTCGGCATCCAAATCTGTGGAGGGTATGGCCTCGATGACGGTCGTGCCGAAGCCTGACCGCTCCGGGGGCGAGACCGCCGGTCCGCCGCGCTCGGCCCAGACGAGCTGGAACCGCTCTGTCCCATCCTTTTGAAAGAGCCGCCACTCGATCCTAATTTCCCCCTTGCCACTGGAGAGCGCGCCATACTTGCCTGCATTGGTCGCTAGCTCGTGCACAGCCATGCCGATGGTCTGTGCCGCGGATGCGGAGACAAAAAGAGGCGGTCCCCTAATCTCAATTCGCGAACCGATAAGGTCCTTGCAATATGCGAGCTGAGAGCGGACGAGCGCGTCAAGGTCTACACCCTTCCACCCGCTCTTGATGAGCAGATCCTGGCTTGCAGCCAGCGCCTGCAAGCGTTCCCCGAAGCGGGTGATGAATTCATCCGGGTCCGCGGCAAGGGTCTGACGCGCCACCGCATGCACCAGGGTGAGAAGGTTCTTCGAGCGGTGGTTGACCTCGCGCAAGAGCAGGCGAAACTGCTCCTCGTGGCGTTTGCGCTCGGTAATGTCGGTTACGAGCGCAAGGATGCTGGTGGGGGCGCCGGCCGCGTCTCGCAACAACGAGACATGCTTGTGCACCCAAATGATCCTGCCATCCTTGCCGGTACAACGGTTCACGATCTCGAACGATGCAACCTCCCCGGCTAAAAGCTGCCGGAGACAGGCCGTATTGGCCTCGCGATCCTCAGGATGCACAAGGTCCGGAAAATGGAGAGCGCAAAGCTCGCCGCAAGAGTAACCGAGCATTGCGGAATAAGCGGGATTGCACAATTGGAAATCGCCTCGAAGGTCCGTAATGGCGATGCCGGTGGCCGCGCGCTCGAAAATGCCGCGAAACCGCTCCTCGCTCTCGCGCAAGGCGTTCTCTGCCCGCTTGCGCCCGGTGATATCCACGCAGGCACCCGCGATCCTAAAGGGCGTGCGCCCTTCCGGCCCAAGCCGGAAGTAGATACGGCCGAGCCATGTTAGCCAGCGTATCTCTCCGCCCGGACGGACAAGGCGGAAATCGATTTTCAGCCGTTCCTCGTCTTCGCTGCGGATCGCAGCCTCGTACAGCACGCGGACGCGAGCCACATCGTCCCGGTGCACACGCGCAAAGGCCTCCTCGATCCCCGCTGTTCGAACCCCAGGAAAACCAACGATGGCAGCGAACTCCGGCGAGTAGTGGGCGCGGCCGGCTTCGAGATCTATAGTGAAACTGCCAATGCCCGCAGCTTCGTTGGACAGCCGCAGGCGCTCCTCGCTTTCCCGCAGCGCCGCTTCAGCCGCTTTCTGAGCGCCGATATCGCGCACGACGAAGAGCCCGCCGCTGTCCGTACTGTCCTGCTCCAGCGGAGCGTATGAGCACGACACTTGGACCGGCGAACCGTCCTTGCGGAAAAAAACATCCTCGTGATTGCAGACTATCGCTCGCCTTTCCTGGAACTTCGACATCGGGCAGCCGTCCGGCGGGATTGCCGTTCCATCGCCATAATGGCGATGAAGCAGGTCATGAAGCACTTTCCCCATTATCTCGCCTGAGCCGAACCCAAAGGTTCGCCGGGCCTCCGGATTTGCATAGGTTATGCAGCCCCTCGCATCCGTGACAAAGATGGGGTGCGCCGCCCGCTCGCCTATGAGTTGCGTCAGGCGCTGCAGCCGGACGAGTTCTTCCTCGACGCGGTTCAACTCCTCCTGTTTATCACTGAGCGTCTGGCTGGCCTCGGGCTTCGCCGTCAAGTTTTCGGTAGCAATAAAGATGCCGCCGGCGCTGCCGTCAGCCGCTCGCCACGGCCACATCTCCCATCTGACCCATTGGACGCGCCCGTCGTCCCTCGTGAATGAATCATGCTCTTCCCGCAAGGTCTCGCCGGCAAGGGCGCGCCTGTGCAATTCCTTCCAGCGCTCGGGCGTCCCAGGGAAGACTTCGTAATGCGAACGGCCGGCGAGGTTCGTCTCGCCAAGACCATAATCTGCATTCCAGCGGCGGCTTGCCGCGATATAACGCATATCGCGGTCGAACATGGCCATGGCCACCGGTGCCTGCTCGGCGAACAAGCCCAGCTGCGCAGCGGTCCCGTTCAACGGCGCGTGCGGCTCGCGCCTGGCAATGCCCCTTATGGC
>JBKQOR010000002.1:0-24380 GCA_052145435.1 Rhodomicrobium sp.
AGCACCGCTATCAGCTGCTGAAATTTCAGACAGTCCATGCGCCCCCCCTTAAGTCAGAACATAACGAGAACATAAGAGAATCAACAGTAGTTGTAAACAGCGCCATTCAAAAAGTCCGTTAAATATATTTCCAGTTTGGAATTAACCATAAAGGAATGCGTGCAGCTGCGGGGCCGCGCTGTCGCCGTTCAATTTTCCGCAGCAACTGCAATGCGTTAGTCAACTTAAGGCTTTGGCAAGGCGCATTTCTCTATCCTGCCGGCTTAAAGAGAACGGCATCCACCCGGCATTGCAGGCAGGGAATTAGAAAGAATGGCGGTTAACGGGAACCTACGCCGCCGGTTGCGTGGCGAGAATGGAGAGGTGGTCCGCAATCTCCTGATCTTCCGCCGAGGTCAGTCCGCTGATGCCCGCTGCCCCTACGATGTCGCCGTGCCCGTCCTTCAAAACGCTGCCGCCGGGAAGCGCGGTGATCTTGTCGTCGCAGAAATAGCTCGCCGGGATGTTCTCGCGCTCGAGCCGCGCCAGAAGCGCGTCCGTGCTGACCTGCATGCGCGCGGCGCTATAGGCCTTGCCTTGCGCGATGGCGATGCTGCGCAAAGGTGCGCCCTCCATGCGCTGGAATGCCACGAGGAAGCCCGCGGCATCGCAAACGGCCACGCAGATGGGCCGGCCGTAATCGGCGGCGGCCTTTTCCATCGCAATGCGGATGAGGTCGTTGGCTTTTGTCAGCGTCAGCGCGTCCATGCTGAGTCTCCCTCCCCGGCGTGGAGGCCGCCGGCGTTTATGATTTCTGAAGCGGCATGCTACACTTGTAAAGGCCCGCTGTCTTTGCGAATTCCCATGGTCCGGCGGGGCGCAATAGGAGGATGCCAACGGTGGAAAAGCTAAGGGGAATTCTCGAAACCGCAATCTACGCAGAGGACATGGAGGACGCGAGGCGTTTCTACGAGGAGGTCATGGGGCTCAAGCCCATGTTCGCCGACCGCCGTCTGACCGCCTACGATGCGGGCGGGCGCAGCGTGCTTCTCATTTTCAAGCAAGGCGCCTCGGTTGATACAACGCAGATGCCCGGCGGAACCATCCCCGGTCACGATGGCGCAGGGCCGGCGCACTTCGCTTTTGCCATCGATGCGGATCAGCTGGGGCCTTGGGAAGAGCGGCTCCGCGGGCACGGCGTGGCGATCGAAGGGCGCACCGATTGGCCCCGCGGCGGCAAAAGCGTTTATTTCCGCGATCCCGATGGCCACCTGGTCGAACTGGCGACTCCAGGCCTCTGGCCGGTTTATTAGCCTTGGCCGGCGCCCGCCGCCGTCAGTCGGCGAGCCTTGCTCCGGCTATGACGCGAAGATGCTTGACGTCCGCCAGGCGCACGACATTCTCTGACTGCTGCCCATAACTCTCAAGCCACTCGATGTCTTCCAAAACTTCGCGAAGCGCTATCAAAACATGAACTTCGGGCTGTGTATCGGCCTCTCGCTCCATGATGCCGAGCGCCCTCATAATGTGCCCTTTGCACGCCATTACATCTTCGCGATTCATCACAAGCCCCTTCCAATTGCACCCCGAACTCTTTTCGTCCGTTATGATTGCCAGACGATTAAGCGGCTGAGCGAAACGGGAAATCTTTTGCGGCTCGATTCGAGTAAGTTCGAGGCGAAGCGGCGGCATTTTTCAGCTTGGCGCAAGAAAATGCTGGGGCAGCCCCTTAAGTTGGGTTAGACAAGGCTCCCCACGACCGTTCCTTAGGAGTAGAAAATTTGCGAGCTTTCTCTCTTCCGCGTGCCGGCGCTCCCGTGGCGCTCGCGCTCTTCACCTTCATGGCCGGCCACTTGGCGTCTGGCCCCTCGGCAATGGCTCAAAACCCCGGAACAACAATGACGACACCATCGGGACTGCAGATCGCGGATATAACCGTAGGAACAGGCGCCACGCCGAGGCCTGGGCAAATGTGCACCGTGCATTACACAGGCTGGCTTTACGAGAACGGCGCCAAGGGCAAGAAGTTCGACAGCTCGCTCGACCGCGGCCAGCCTTTCACGTTTAAAATCGGTGCGCAGCAGGTCATCAGGGGCTGGGACGAGGGCGTCGCCACGATGAAGGTTGGCGGCAAGCGCACCCTCATCGTCCCGCCGAACCTCGGTTACGGCGCTCGCGGCGCCGGCGGGGTCATCCCGGGGGGAGCCACGCTGCTCTTCGAGGTCGAACTGCTCGGCGTGAAGTAGCCGGCAGCCGGCCGGGGCCGCGCAGAGCGGAAAAGCAACACCGCACCGGCAGCCGAGCCGGCGAAGGTTCGTAGCTGCCTAGCTATGTTTGCCGGTTTCGTCGGCCGCAAACAGCGCGCGTGTCAGGTCTGTCCGCGAGATCATGCCCACAAGCTTCCGGCCCGGCTCCAGCACGGGAAAGCTCCGCGCCCGCAACGTGATCATCAGCTCGAGAGCCCGCGTCAAGGGCTCGTCAGGTTCGACATAAGCGACGTCTTTGGTCATGATGCTATCCACAGTACGCGTCATCAGGTCCCGATAGTGCGGGACGAGCTGGCTTGTGGTGAATACGAACGCCTTCAGAAAATCGAATTTGGTCACGATGCCTACACAGGCACCGCCGTCCACGACGGGAAAACAATTGTAGTCGTGACGCTCGAACAAAGCTCCCAGGTCATGCAAAGTCATGCTTGACGGAACGGACTTGACGTTTGTGGTCATGTATTGGCTGACATGCCATTCGAGAAAACGATGCATCGCCATGGGGGCTCCATTTCAAACTTGGAATCGGATCGGTTCACCCATATTTGCTGAGCGTTTCCATCCACGCCGGTTTAATTGCCGCGTTGGGTTTTAGAGAGAGAATTGGCCTCGATCAACGGAAAACGCCAGTGGTGGTTGTGGCGGGCTCCTTCGCATCGAGCCCGGCAAGACGGGCTTCGAAATCCGCAAAGCTGAGGCCCTGCTTTCCGCGTCTCCCGAAATAAATGTGCTGCGCGAGCCATCGCATGGCAGGGGTGGCAAAGGCGGCGGATAGAAGGCTGTTCGGCGGCGCTAGGTTGAGCGCGAACCGCATCGCATGCTGCAATCCGAACTGGGGCAGTTCCTTCGCAAGCACGATCTCCGGCGGCGGCCCAAAGTGAAGGAGATGATCCGCGACGAGCTGCGCTGCGCGGCGCCCGTAGTGGAGCGCATATCTGATGCCTCCGCCCGTTAAAGGCGAAACCATGCCGGCGGCATCGCCGACTAGCGTCACTCCATCGATTGCCCAGGGCTCGACCAGGCCGCCGCAGGGAATACGCCCTTGGCGCCGGGCTACAAGCTTCGCGCCCGCGAAACCGAATATCGTCTCGGACTTCCTGAGAAACGCTTGCAAATGCGGCCTGCGCCCAGGTCCCGCAGCCAGCCCGGCATGGAATGCGGAAGGCCCCGGCGCGACCCAGGCCATATGTCCGGGCGCCAGGCTGGAATCGAGAAAGCAGTGGAGAAAGCGGGTATCGGCCCGCTCGAGATTATCGAATTCAACCTCGATCCCTGCCAGGAAGTGGCGGTTGCGGCCAAGTCCGAAATGGCGCGCCACGGCCGACCGTGCGCCGTCGGCGCCCAGAATATGCCGGGCGGATATGTTCACCCCCTGAAAAACGAAAACACCGCCTTGCCGCCCGGCGCCCATAAAGGGCGTCCGCCATAGGATGTGTGCGCCCGCGCGCATCGTCTCCTGTGCCAGCCAGGTGAGAAGCCGTCCGGTTTCCGTGGTAAGAAAAAAACTGCCCGGCGCTAGAAGATCGACATAGTTCAAGTTGGGCGCGTATAGCCGGACGCCATAAACCCGCCGGGTGAGGTTGTGCGGAACGTCGAATTCCTCAGCGGCTTCCTTGACGAGAATGCCGGTGGTGGCAACGCGATGCCCAGCATCGGGCTTGGCGTCAAGAACCGCAACCTTAAGCCCGCGCATCGCCGCCGTCTTGGCAGCGGCGAGCCCGGCAAAACTGGCACCGATGATCGCGACATCGTAACGCTGGGGAGCGCGCGGCATGGACAAACCTCAAGCTGATGAGTGGCCCTTACCGTTGCGGGGCGAATGTGGCGGATCTGCAGCTCACCCTCCGCTTTTTATGATAGGGAAAATCACCTTTTCAAGAAAAAGACCGCGCCTTTAACTGGCCGTTAACCCTCTTCAGCTTTGTCTCTGCTAAGATCGAGTGAATGTTCCGGGATTTTGTCATGCGTTGTGCAAAAGCGTTCGAGCGTGCCGTAGATTTGGAAACCGGCAGCTGCGTCTTAGAGGGCGATTGCATCGAGATGCTTCGCGGCTTGCCGCCCGGCTCGGCAGATCTCGTCTTCGCCGATCCCCCCTACAACCTGCAGCTCGGCGGCGATTTGCTCCGGCCCAACAATACGCGTGTCGACGGCGTGAACCACGCGTGGGACCGCTTCGACGATTTCGCGGCCTATGACCGCTTCACCCGGGAATGGCTCAAGGAATGCCGCCGCGTCCTTAAGCCGGATGGCGCGCTCTGGGTGATCGGCACCTATCATAATATTTTCCGGCTGGGTGCGGCGCTGCAGGACCTCGGCTTTTGGCTTATGAACGACATCGTATGGCTCAAGACCAATCCGATGCCGAACTTCAAAGGCACGCGGTTCACGAACGCCCATGAGACCCTCATTTGGGCAGCGCGCGATAAGAGTTCGCGCCCAACCTTCAACTACGACTCGCTGAAAGCGTTTAACGACGATCTGCAGATGCGTTCCGATTGGCTGATACCGATTTGCTCCGGCCGGGAGCGCCTGCGCGACGACGGAGGGCGCAAGGCCCATCCGACGCAGAAGCCCGAAGCGCTGCTTATGCGTGTGCTTCTCGCCACGACAAAGCCGGGAGATCTCGTGGTCGATCCATTTTTCGGAACGGGGACGACGGGAGCGGCTGCCAAGGCACTCGGGCGGCGCTTCATAGGCATCGAGCGCGACTCCGATTACGCGGCCGCTGCCCGGGAACGTATCGCGGCGGTTGAGCCTTGCGACACGCGAAGTATTGCGCCGATCGTTTCCAAACGGGCGGAGCCGCGGGTGCCATTTGGGATGGTGCTCGAGCTTGGCATGCTTCGCCCTGGCGACGCATTGTTCGACGCCAAGGCGCAAATCGAGGCACAAGTGATGGCCGATGCCTCATTGCTCTGGCAGGGCACGCGCGGGTCGATCCATGCCGTCGGTGCAAAAGCGCAAGGACGTGCCGCGTGCAATGGCTGGACCTTCTGGCATTTTAACGAGCCGCGCAGCGGACTCGCGCCCATCGACGTCTTGCGTGCCGAGGTTCGGCGGACGCTGCACCCGGCGCGTTACCGGGCTTGAGAGGACGCGGCCGATAGCCGCATCTCGCCCGTAGCATGAACGGCAAGGTCCTCGCCCGCCCGCTTAACGTTCACTCCGGTGAACGCCCCGCAGCAGCCGCAGGTGATGTAGCGCTGCACGCCTTTATCGTGGCCGAAGCCGTATTCCACGTCCCTCACGCTGAGCGAGGTGCTTCCGCAGCATGGGCACGCAACGTTTGCCGGGGAATTCCGGCCAAGATTGTGTGCGGTCTCAAGCCATTGTTCGAAAGGAGCTTTTAAAGCCTGTGTCATATACAACATACCTCCCGATATCGAGTTTCTTAGACGTTGCGGGAGCTTCCTTGGAATAAGTCGCGGCGCGCGAGAATCCTTCGCGAGCGTGGACGCTCAGCTTCGTCACTTTTTTGCGGTGCGTCCAGTGTTGCAAGAGCTGGCCCTGCAATCAAGAGTTTCCTGGAACAGAGCTTGATTTTTGATAAATATTTCTAAGACCGGGGCGATACCGCCGCGGAAGCACCGCACATGCCCACAATTTGTCCACAGTTTGTTCCTCACCGGAGAAAAAAAGCCCCGCCGGAACGGGGCCTTAGCCGGGCGAATCGTCAGGCTGCGGCAAGATTCCGCAGCACGTAATGCAGGATGCCGCCGCTCTTGAAATAGCTCAGCTCGTCAAGCGTATCGATGCGGCACAGAAGCGGCACATCTTTCGTTGTCCCGTCCGCGAAGGCGATGTGAGCAGACATTTTCGCAAGCGGCGCCAGATTGCCGATGCCCTTGATCGTTACCGTCTCGCTGCCCTTAAGGCCCAGCTCCTTCCAGGACACACCCTCCTCGAAAACGAGCGGAAGCACGCCCATGCCGACGAGGTTGGAGCGGTGGATGCGTTCGAAGCTTTGAGCAACCACGGCGCGCACACCAAGAAGTCGCGTGCCCTTCGCCGCCCAGTCGCGGCTCGATCCTGTGCCGTATTCGCGCCCCGCGAAGATGACGAGCGGCACGCCCTCGGTCTTGTAGCGCATCGCGGCGTCGTAGACAGGCATCTGTGCGCCGTCCGGATAATGAATGGTCACGCCGCCTTCGACGCCCGGCACCATCTGGTTCTTGATGCGGATGTTGGCGAAAGTGCCGCGCATCATGACCTCATGATTGCCGCGCCGCGCCCCGTAGGAGTTGAAGTCCGCGACGGCGACGCGATGGGCTTGGAGATAGGTTCCTGCCGGGCTCGACCGGGCGATGGAGCCAGCTGGGCTGATATGGTCTGTTGTGATCGAGTCGAGGAAAAGGCCGAGCACACGCGCGTTTTCGAAATCGGTGAGCGCGGCGGGCGCTCCGCCTGTCAGATCCTCGAAATAGGGCGGGTTTTGCACATAGGTCGAATCGTTGTCCCACGCGTAGGTCTGGCCCGTCTTCGAGCCGCCCACCGCCTGCCAGCGCGCGTCACCTTTGAAGACGTCAGCGTAGCGCGATTTGAACATATCGGGAGTGACATAGGTTCGGACGAATTCTGCGACCTCTTTGGAGGACGGCCAAAGATCCTTCAGGAACACCGGCGCGCCATTTTGACCGGTGCCGATGGGATCGGTCACGAGGTTCAGCTTCATCGTGCCGGCCAGTGCATAGGCGACGACGAGTGGCGGCGAGGCGAGGTAGTTCGCGCGCACATCCGGGTTGACGCGGCCTTCGAAATTGCGGTTGCCGGAGAGGACGGCTGCCGCAATGATTTCATGCTCGTGGATGGTCTTCGAGATGGGTTCGGGCAGCGGCCCGGAATTGCCGATGCAGGTCGTGCAGCCATAGCCTGCGAGGGCGAAGCCAAGAGCGTCGAGATCCCTCTGCAAACCGGATTTGGTGAGGTAATCGGTCACAACCTGGCTGCCGGGCGCAAGCGATGTCTTGACCCAAGGCTTCGGCTTCAGGCCCTTTCCGGCTGCCTTGCGCGCAAGAAGGCCCGCAGCGATCAGGACGCTCGGGTTTGAGGTGTTGGTGCAGGATGTAATCGCGGCGATGACAACGTGACCGTCCGCGATCCTGTAGTTTTCGCCTTCCACCGCGCCTGACTTTTCGAGGGGCTCGACGGCTCCGCCGCCTTCGCTGACCATATTCGCCGCTTCACCGCCGGGCTTCACGTTGCGCATTTCTGCCACCGCATCGGCAAAGCCTTCCGCTGCACGGGCAAGCGGAACGCGGTCTTGCGGCCGGCGCGGCCCGGCAAGGCTTGGCTCGACCGTCGAAAGGTCGAGATCGAGCGTGCTTGTGAAGACGGGATCGGGCGTCGCCGTTTCGCGCCACATGCCTTGCGCCTTCGCATAGGCTTCTGTCAGCGCCACGCGATGCAGGTCGCGGCCGGTCGATCTCAGATAGTTAATCGCGTCCTTGTCCACGGGGAAGAAGCCGCAAGTCGCGCCGTATTCGGGCGCCATGTTTGCCATGGTCGCGCGGTCTTCAAGCGACAGCGTATCGAGCCCATGGCCGAAATATTCGACAAATTTGCCGACGACGCCCTTCTTGCGCAGCATTTGCGTGACGGTGAGAACGAGGTCGGTCGCGGTCACGCCCTCGCGCAATGCGCCCGTAAAGCGGAAGCCGATAACCTCGGGGATGAGCATGGAAATGGGCTGGCCGAGCATCGCGGCCTCCGCCTCGATGCCGCCAACGCCCCAGCCGAGCACCGCAAGCCCGTTGACCATGGTCGTATGGCTATCGGTGCCTACGAGCGTATCGGGGAACGCTTGGACGATGCCGCCCTCTTCCTTCGTCCAGACGGTCTGCGCGAGATATTCGAGGTTGACCTGGTGGCAAATGCCGGTTCCCGGCGGCACGACGCGGAAGTTCGCGAATGCGCGGCTGCCCCAGCGCAGGAACTCGTAGCGCTCTTTATTGCGCTTATATTCGAGATCGACATTGATCTCGAACGAGCGCGGCGTACCGAAGCTATCGACCATCACGGAATGGTCGATCACAAGATCGACGGGCACCAGCGGGTTGATCTTGGCGGTGTCGCCCTTAAGGGAAGTCATCGCATCGCGCATGGCCGCCAGATCCACAACCGCGGGTACGCCCGTGAAGTCTTGCATCAGCACGCGGGCGGGCCGGAAAGCGATCTCGCGGGTGGATTTCTTCTGGGCGAGCCACTGCGCCATGGCCCGGATGTCATCCGCTGTAACCGTGCTGCCGTCCTCGAAGCGCAGAAGATTCTCCAAGAGCACCTTCAGCGAGAAAGGCAGAGCCGTAATTCCCGGCAAGCCGTTCGCCCCGGCATCCGGCAGCGAGAAGTACTCATAAGCTTTGCCCTCAACGGCCAGGGTCTTGCGGCACCGGAAGCTGTCTAGGGAGCGCGGAGTGAGAGAGGCCACAGCAGAATCTCCATGATCGCGTGAAAAACCGTCTTGTGCGCGTGAGCCACCCTAACATAAAGATGAGCGGCTTGCGCGGGAACGGGGACGGGAATAATTCCTTGGCAAAAATCGAGGCTTTAGGCAATCTAAACCATCAGTTAAGCAAACCTGAAGGCGTGAAGGCGATCGTGGCGGAGGGGCTCGCCTGCCAGCGCGGCGGCTATACCGTCGTGTCCGGCGTGTCGTTTGAGCTGCAAGCGGGAAGCGCGCTCGCCTTGCGCGGGCCGAACGGCTCGGGCAAAACAACGCTCCTTCGCACCATCGCAGGATTTTTGCAGCCCTCTGCGGGCCGCGTGCGTGTCCGGCCAGCGGCCGGCGGGACCGATGAAGGATATTTTCATTATATCGGTCATACGAATGGGACAAAGCCGCGCCTATCCGTTATCGAGAATGTGAGCTTCTGGCAGAGTTACTACAGCGGAGCGGCGGATATGGAGGCGGCAGAGGCAGCGCTCGATGCTTTCGGCCTGCTCAACCTTGCAGGCTTCAACGCGGGCCATCTTTCACAGGGGCAAGCCCGGCGCCTCGGCCTTGCGCGGCTTCTCGCGGCGCCCCGGCCGGTTTGGCTACTCGACGAACCTTCGGTTTCGCTCGACACAAGCTCGACACGGCTTCTCGAGCGGGCCATCGCCCTTCATTTATCCTCCGGCGGTCTCGCCATCGTTTCAACGCATCTCGACCTCGCCCTTCCCGAATCTCAAGTTCTGGAGCTCGGCGCGGCCCCCTCCCCCTCCCCCTTACAATGAACGCTTTCCTCGCACTCATAGGCCGCGACCTGCGTCTGGCCATCCGCCAAGGATCCGCCGTTGGCACGGCACTCGGCTTTTATCTCGTTGCCGTCTCCATCATTCCGCTCGGGCTTGGGCCCGATCTCAACCTGTTGAGCCGGATCGCGCCTGGGATCCTTTGGATTTCGTTCCTGCTGTCCGCCGTGCTTTCCGTCGACGCTCTTTTCCAGGAGGATCGCGACGACGGCTCGCTCGATGCGCTTTTCATTGGCCCGCTGCCCGCCGAGCTGATCGCCGCGTCGAAGAGTCTCGCACATTGGGTCACGACCTGCCTGCCCTTGATCGTCATCACGCCGCTGGCGGGCCTTCTTCTCAACATCGAGCCGGAATCGCTGCCGAAGCTTCTCGCCGCACTCCTCGCCGGAACCGCCGGAATCAGCTTTGTGGCCGGGGCGGGCGCGTCGCTCACGCTCGGGCTGCGCAAGGGCGCGCTGCTTCTGCCGCTCCTTATTTTGCCGCTTTTTACGCCCTTTCTGATTTTCGGGGTAGGTGCGATGGCCGCCTCGCCCGGAGCGTTCGAGCAAAGCATCCTCTTGCTTTTTGCGCTGTCTGTGTTTTCTGTGGCAGCGATGCCATTTGCCGCTGCCCTTGCCCTTCGCCTAGGATTAGAGTGAGCCTACATAAGCGTTAAACGCTGGGAAAACCTTCAATGTCCGAACTTTCGGAACCGCAATCTACAGGCCTCTGGCGCGTCGCCGCGCTCGCTAACCCCTCCACGTTCCTGCGGCTTAGCAGCAAGCTTTTGCCATGGCTCGCCGCGCTTACGGCCATTCTCTTCGCCGTGGGCCTCACCATGGCGTTCCGCGCGCCGCCGGATTACCAGCAAGGCGAGACGGTGCGGATCATGTTCATTCATGTGCCGGCGGCGTGGCTCTCTATGGCCTGCTACTCGCTGATCGCGATCTCCTCGGCGGGCTATCTGATCTGGAGGCATCCGCTCGCCGATGTCTCGGCCAAGGCCGCAGCCCCCATCGGAGCCACCTTTACGCTCTTGGCACTCATTACAGGCTCGCTCTGGGGCAAGCCGATGTGGGGCGCCTATTGGGTCTGGGATGCGCGGCTGACCTCGGTACTGATCCTGTTTTTCCTTTATCTCGGCCTTATCGCCTTGCGGCAAGCGATCGACGAGCCAGGAAGGGCAGCGCGCGCGGCCGCTATCTTGAGCTTGATCGGCGCCGTGAACATCCCTATCATCAAATTCTCGGTGAACTGGTGGAACACACTGCATCAGCCCGCGAGCGTGATCCGGGCCGGTGGCCCTACCATACACCCCGCCTTACTCATGCCTCTGCTTATCATGGCGATCGCTTTCACCGTGCTTTTCATTGCGCTGCATATGAAGGCGATGCGCGCCGAAATCTTGCGGCGGCGTTGCGAGGCGATGATTGCCATTCATGTGCGCGGGGATGGCAGGCAAGCACAGCCGGACGGAGCGGCGGTTTCCCATGTTTGATCTAGGCCCTCATGCGGGTTTCATTTGGATATCTTATGGTGCTGCGGCGCTTTCGGTTGGCGGCCTTCTCTTCTGGGCCTGGGCCGGGGAGCGTGAGCAGCAGCGGCGCCTCGCCGATTTGGAGCGCCGCGGGCTCAGACGCAGGTCGTCGCGAGAGGAGCTATAGGAACGGTCATGACCGCAAGCGCTTCACCTGAGGAAACGCCTAACAAGGCGAGGTCCAAAGCAACGCTCCTGTTGCCGCTCATCCTTGTCGCCGTTCTGCTGGCGTTTCTTTTCGACCGTCTCCGCTCGGGCGAACCTTCCTACTTGCCATCGGCATTGATCGGAAAGCCGGTTCCCGATTTCGAGCTTCGCGGCATTTCCAATCTCTTGGGCGATTACGGCCCCGTTCCAGGCCTCTCGTCGGCTACGTTCAAGAGCGGCAAGGTGAGCGTGTTGAATTTCTGGTCGTCCACTTGCGCACCCTGCGTGATCGAGCATCCGCAGCTCACCGAGCTGGCGCGGCAAGGCATCCCGCTTTATAGCATTGTCTACAAGGACAAGCCCGAGGCCGCGCGCAGGTTCCTTTCGAACCACGGCAATCCTTACCGCGCCATCGGAGCGGACGATAGCGGCTTCACCGCCATCGACTTCGGCGTTTACGGGACGCCCGAAACCTTTGTCATCGATGGCAAGGGCCGGATCGCCTACCGCTATCCCGGGCCAATCAGCCCGGAAATTCTTGCGGAGAAGATCATGCCCGCCATCCAAAAGGCCGAGCGCGACACGGCCACGCCACGCTCGTAACTTCCATGTGAATCGTGCCGCCGGCTCGCCGCTCGCGGCGCTAATCGCGAACGATTTCGGGAGGCGGCTTGCGGTATCCCGCCAAGAATAACAGTGCGCCAACCGCCCCAAAAAGAATGGAAACCGGCAAAGCAAGCATGGGCTCGACAAAGCCCGTCCACACATATGACGGGCCGTTGCCGAGAAAAAACCGTTCCAAGTTTTCGCGGCTGTTCGGGATGTAAGTTTTCATATGCTCGGAAAGCGATGTAAGAAGCAGGCCCTCGTTGGGCGTTGCAAGAATGCGCACACCATCATAGGCTAACGCTATGAATGCAACGAAAAGAAGTGTTTTGCCCACAACGCGAAGAAAAAGCATGAGCGATCCTTGGTAAGCTTGGCTTTCATAGCTCCGGCCATCGCCACGTGCAAGATCTTGACAACGGATTTTCCGGAAGGGCGCCTCGAAGCTGCGGCGTTTTGGCTCGGCATTAAACTGAATGCAGATTAGCGCATTCCCATGGCTGCCAAAATGTTATAGTCGATGCCCTCACCGGCGGATAATCTGCCCCGGCGACGCGCAGCGGTTCCGGCCGTTCACGCTATGGAGGTTCACCCTTGATCGCAGGCGTCCCGCTTAATGGCCCATTGCAAGGGCTCCGTGTCCTCGTCGTCGAGGACGAGTCGCTCGTTGCAATGCTGATCGAGGAGTATTTGGCCGAATTCGGCTGCATCGTTGCCTTCTCGGCCAGGCGCGTCGATAAGGGGCTTGAGTGCTTGACAAGCCTCGACATCGGCGCAGCGGTGCTGGACGTGAACGTCGCGGGTGAAAGCGTTTCACCCATAGCGGAGGTGCTGGAAGGGCGAAACATTCCGTTTATCTTCGCAAGCGGTTATGGGGCAAGAGGGGTCGAAGCGCGCTGGACAGGACGCGCCGTGCTTCAAAAGCCGTTCACTTCGAACGATTTACGCTCTGCGCTGCTAGCCTGTCTGCCGCATAAGTCCTAGCCGTTGTTGTCACCCCGTGCGCAGTGCGAGCCACGAAGTGGTGCTCTGCGGACACGGGATCTTTATGCACGCCAGCATCTTGCAAAATCCCGTGCGCACAGCGTCATACGAAATCCGCTTGAATGCTTCGCGGCGCTTTGTTGTCCTCCCGGAACGGCGCCCTTCGCGCCGCATCCGGGATCTTTACGGGCGCTTCGAATGTTGCAAGACCCCGGATAAGCGCTGACAGCGCGTTTCCGGGGTGACGCCCGCGCGAACTTTTGTGCCGGAATTGCCATCATTCCCGCGAAAGAGCGTGCGATACGAAACACATTAAGCCAGCGCGCCGGCTAAAGCCCGTCCTGCCGTGGCGCCCAGCCCTCTTCTCGCGCTGGACCGCAAGTCCCGGATCGCGCTGACATGCCGGCCGATCTCCTTCAAAACCTCCGCGGCACTCATGATGTAACCTCCAGCGCCGCCGAATCCCTCAGCGTAACGCGTTCTAATGCGGCTATAAGGGGCAGGGGTCAGAACTTGCCCAATTTGCCCGGGGAAGAGCTCCGCCAGAACGGTCTTCATCGGCAAAGGCTCGGGAACGAGGTTTATGATGGGAGCGCCGATATCCCGCGCTGCGGCGATATCGCATCCCAGCCGGTGCAAGGGATAGAGTTGATGGATTGCGACTCTGTTGATCTTGGATGCATCGCCATCGAAGAAGCAGCTGGATGTGCCCTTTGCGATATAGGGGCCAAACACGTCCGGTAGCCGCAGAACTTGGGATGGAACTCCGCATTGCAGAACCTCGTGTTCAAACGAGGGAAGCCAGGACCTGCCTGCCGAGCCGCATGGCTTAGCCGTCTCGTCGAATGGAAGGCCCTTGCCCGAATAGGCATCGATCGAAGATAGGAGGACGATCCGGAGCGCAGTTTGAATGGCGGCCGCGATCAGCCTTTGGCCTTGCAGACCTAAAGTACTTCCGCAGAGGCGCTTACTTGACGGGACTATAATGACCGCTTCGTCGCACCGTGAGATGCCGTTTAGAGCCTGCTTATAAGTATAACAATCTAAAAATACACGGCTGGACGCCAGATAATAACCGAGAGGAGTGCCAATACCTATAAGTACCCGTCGCATGCTTTTGCCCTCGCAAAAAGTTCCTCCCCTCTCCTGTGCTTCGGCACGGAAAGAGTTCTTTCATGCTCCGGAGCGGGGCGGCCAAGAGCTGAAACGAGAATCAGGATATATAATGCAAGCTCTGGTTGCAAGCAATCCGTATTGAATTTGTATAAAAATTGGCCTGCCTCGCCTCACCGCAAAAAGACTGCCAGCATAAAAGGCGCCGGCCGAAGCATTGGCAGATAGATAGGAACGCCCTCAACCTCTGCCCGTGGCACATTAATGGTGACCGATGGACTGTCATTCCCGCGCAAAGCGGGAATCCAGTAACCGCGACGTTAAAGAAAAGCGAAATTAATGGCATTTCCGGCTCCCCGCTGACAGCTTGAAAGGCTCGGCTTCAGAGGATAGCTGGCCTTCGGCATCGCCACCCGCGCGGCGGCGAGCTATTTCTTCAGCCGTGGCGGCGCGTCCACGCCGGAGCGTGAAACCGGGTCGTCGCTAATAGCAAAAGTTATAGGCATAAGCCCGGCAGTAGCCCGGCCCGTATCCCGAATTCCTGCAGTTCCAGTAGCAGCTTCCGCTGTCATACCAGTAAGGGTAGTCGTAGTCGTAGCCCCAGCCGATAAACGGCCCGCCGAAAAAGCGGCGCCTGCCACGGAAATGGCCCCTGTGAGCGAATCGCCCTCCGCCCGGCGCAAACGCTGGATGGCCGCTATAACCGCCTATGCCAGCGGCTTTGCCGCCGAAACCGCCAAAGCCTCCGCCAAAACCTCCACCGTAACCGCCCCCAGCGCCGCCATGGCCGCCATGCCCGATGGCAAGGACGATTGTGCCGGGTGCTGCCGGTTGGTTACCAAGGCTTGAGGTGAGCGTACCCGCGAACGCAACTTGGCTGGCGGCGAACAGGCCAAGGGCTGCGAGCACGGCAGTTAAACGTATCTTTTGCATTTGAATCCCACTTTGCAGATGAGCAAGGGGCCTCCTTGGTGCGGATGTCCCGGCGTATAAACCCCTCAACGAAGCCTAAGGTCCATGATGTTCAGGGAATACACACGCGCAGCTGCAAACGCGCGGCACGGCACTTTACACTTAATGTTTAGAACCGGTTAGGTTTTCAGCGACGGTCTCCGTCACCGCCCGGAGCCTCTCGCGGGCAGCCTCGCCAAAATCGTCCTCCAAAGAGCCGGCCGCGGCAAGGAGCGGGGTTACGCCTTCCATCCGCGCGGTCTGAAGATGTAACAGCGCGGCAACCGCGAGCATGGCATCGCGCAAGCAGGCCGGGCAGGGATTGGTGCCCTGGTCCTTATTATACTGCTCAATTGTGCGCATGATGGTTCCGACGAGCGTCAGCTCGTGCGTTTCGCTGTAATCGCATTCTGAACCCCCGCCAGGGCAGCTTTCTCCGTCGGTCATTGCGTTTCCGGTCTCGGTAAGGGCGCGCGCCAAAATAGCCTCAAGAAGCAGAAGCTTTGCTGTTTTTTAACACATGAATATTGCATTTGCCAGGACAAACAGGATTCGGTGCAAGAGTTGAAGGCAGCTATACACAGCGGAATTCGAAATTTAATAAAAAGTACTTGACATGCTTATCGAAAACCCAATCCGCAGGCTGCACCATGGGCGGAGGCGGCGCGGCGCCCGCCAAGGTGGCGCGCGCTGGCGCCATTCATTTGGGCGACGATGCGAGGTGTTACCTATGAGTTCCCCAAGCTCTGACTTAAATATGGCACTGGACCATGAACGGGAGGTGATCCACGACCATTGGATTCTATTCTTGATCCAGGGCGTGATTTTGGCCGCGCTCGGCCTTCTGGCGATCGGCGCGCCGCTGTTGGCGACCGTGGTCGCCGTCAAATTGGCCGGCTGGCTCTTCTTGATCGGCGGCATTGTGGGGCTCGCCAGCTACTTCACGGGGCGCGATGTCCCGGGCTCGTTTTGGAGCTTTCTGACGGCGGCTGCCGCCATACTCCTGGGCATCTACCTTTTACGGCAGCCCTTGTCCGGCATGCTGTCGCTCACGCTGGTTCTCACCGCGTTTTTCATCGCGCAAGGCGCGTCGCAAATATTCGCAGCGCTCGCGCACAGGCATGTCTTGAGATCGTGGGGCTGGGTGCTCTTGAGCGGGATCGTGGACCTTTTGCTGGCCGCTATTATTCTGGCGGGCTGGCCTCAAACCTCAACCTGGGTGCTGGGCCTACTCGTGGGCATCAACCTGTTCATGTATGGGGTCGCGCTCATCATGACCGCGTTCGCCGGCAGAACCGTAACGGATGAGCCGGGCGTGAGTTACCGTGCATAAAGAGACTGAGGCTCCGGCGGCGCGCGGCCGCCGGAGCAGCGGAAACGTCATGCTTTCGAGATGCTAACCAGCTCGGACCTCAACGAGTCCATGGCGGGTTTCGCCTCGCCGCTGAGATTCGCATCGCTGCCTATCCGGTCGATGAGCCCATTCAGGTCCGGCACCCGGGCCGCAACCGCAGCCGCCAAAGCTTTTCTGGCCTCTGGCGAAAGCAGCTGCGCCATCGCCTTCAGATGGCCGAACTGCGCAGTAATCTCCTTAAGCTCGCCCAAAGCGGCCTGCGCAGAGCCCGGATCCTTAATTGTTTGAAGCGCGTTTCGCAGCCGCGCGATGTTCGACACGAGGTCGTTTTCAAGGGTGACGCTTGCGGGCGCCATCGCGGTTGTTGCCGGCGCCGGCTGCTGCTCGCGCGGAACCGCGGGCGCAATCGCGGCCGTGTCCTTGGCAATCGTTGTCGTGTTTCTGTTGATGTCCTGGACCGTGCGGGTTTGCTGCGGAGCGGGCAGAAGCCAGAGCACGGCGGCGGCGGCGACTAAAGCTGGAAGCAGCCAATACGCCCAGCTCCGGGACGATGACGCTTGAGGAGCGCTTGCGGCGGGACGGCGGAAACTGCCCGCGGCTACCGGCTGGCTGGCCGGACGCATGCCGGCATCTTGAAGGCGCCGCGCGACCCCTGCTGGGATGGCCCGCTCGATAGTCTCGCGCTGGCTTGAGAGCAGGCTCGCCAAGCCGCGGCTATCGAGCCCCGACGAGACCTGCTCGCGCCTGAGGAAGCCCAAGACAAGGGGCGTGAGAAGGCCTAGCAGCCGCTTGGCCGATGCCTGCCCGAAGCCCGCGAACTGCGCGATGACGGTGCTTAACGCTTCAAGGGTGCCGCCGCCCAGGAGAGATGAAATCGTGGACCAGCCGGAGTCCGCCAAATTCCGATGGTTCGAATCCAGCAAGTTGCTCACAATATCGCTGCCCGGCATGTCCTCGATTTGCGAGACCGCCGATCCAATGCGTTGCGCGCCGTCGGGGCTCGACGCTGCGTTTGCAAGTGCCGCCAAAATCCCTGGAATGCCGGCGCTAACGCCTCTTTGCGCCGCAGTCTGATCGAGCGCCAGGGACGACGCGATTCTGCCAATCGCCTCGGACGAAAGCGACTGCATAATCGTCGAGACAAGATTTGTTGACATCATAGAACCTCTTTACGTTGCATCGACAACATCTCCTGCTAAGAACAGGTCAGAGGTAAATTCCCTTCAATAAAAGTTTATTGCAATGTAAAAGGCCGAAGGTCATTAGCGGCTCCTAAAGAAAACATTCGCCTTTAAACGGAAGCAGCTTGGCTGTATTAGCACTTGCGCAAGTAACTTGGCAATATTGTGCCATCTGCACATGCAACGCTTTAGTTTCTTCTTGCAGGTATAGATGGTCTATCCCCTGCCGATGAACGGCATTTTCGTCGCCATGATCGTCATAAACTGAACATTCGCATCCAGCGGCAGGGTTGCCATCGCTACGATGGCATCGGCAACGTGCTTCGTATCGATGCACGGCTCGGCTCTTATTGAGCCGTCCGCCTGCCGGATGCCCGCTACCATTGGCCCAGTCATCTCCGTCGCTGCATTGCCGATGTCGATCTGCCCGCACGCGATATCGTAGGCGCGGCCATCGAGCGAGGTGGATTTGGTGAGGCCGGTGATTGCGTGTTTCGTCGCGGTGTAAGGCGCGGAGAACGGCCGCGGCGCGTGGGCGGCTAGCGACCCGTTATTGATGATGCGCCCGCCCCGCGGCGTTTGCGCCTTCATGATGCGGAACGTCTCTTGTGTGCAGAGGAACGCGCCCGTGAGGTTCGTGTCGACCGACGCTTTCCATTGCTCGACGGTCAAGTCTTCGAGCGGCACCGCCGGGACAAAAATACCGGCATTATTGAAGAGCACATCGAGGCGTCCGAACGCGCGCACGGTTTCCGCAAACAGCGCCTTGACCGAAGCCGGGCTAGTCACGTCCGCCGTCACCGCGATTGCCTCGGCGCCAAGCTTCTTGCCCTCAGCCGCAACGGCCTCGATCGGCTCCTTCCGCCGCCCGCACAAGACGAGCGCGAAGCCATGTTGCATCAGGCCCAGCGCAGCCGCTTTCCCGAGCCCGCTGCCGGCCCCCATTACAAGCGCAACCTTTCTTTCCCGCATGTCCGTCCTTCCTTCCGGAGGCTGAGAAGCGATATTGAACCTCTCAAGACTCAACCCGGTCTATTTTGCCAACTATCAGCCCGGTTTGTACCTATCCGGGATCGCTTGAACGCAGACGCGGTTTATCGTCACGACCGCCAACCTTTTTGCGATCCCATGTCTGCGCGGCGGCAGCACGCCGCAGCGCGCACCGGATGACAATAAGGGCGCAGCGTCGCAGCGCGCCGGAAGCTGCGAGGATGAGCGCGCTAATGCTGTTTGGCTTGAACCTCCGCCTTCAACTCCTTTTTCGACAGCTTGCCGATCAGCGTCTTCGGCAGCTCGTCGCGGAACTCGATTTCGGACGGCATCTCGATTTTCGAAATACGCGAGCTTAGGAATTCCAGGATTTCGGCTTGCGTCGCGTGATGGCCCGCGCGCAGCTTCACAAAAGCCTTTGGCGCCTCCCCGCGGTACTGGTCAGGAATGCCGATGACGGTTACCTCCTGCACGGCGGGGTGCTGATACATGGCCTCCTCGATCCGGCGCGGGTAGACGTTGAAGCCGGAGCAGAGGATGAGGTCTTTGATGCGGTCGACGATATAGGTGAAACCGTCGCTATCCATATAGGCGACGTCGCCGGTGCGGAAGAATTCGCCCGCAAACGTTGCCGCTGTTTCCTCGGATTTCTTCCAATATCCTTTCATAACCTGCGGGCCGGCAATGCAAATCTCGCCTTTTTCTCCAAGCGGAACCTCTTGGTTGGGGTTTCCGAGCTGGCGGAGCGACATGACCGTGCCCGGCACCGGCAAACCGATGGAGCTATCCTTGATGGGCCCGAAGGGAGGATTTATGTGCGTCACCGGAGAGGTTTCGGACAAGCCATATCCTTCGACAAGCTTGCAGCCGGAGTCCCTTTCGAACTCCCGCTTCAGTTCAAGCGCCAGCGGCGCGCCGCCCGAAAAGCAAAATTTCAGCGACGACAGATCGTGCTTTTGGAGGTCCGGCGCCTTGGCGATCGCGTTGAACAACGTTGGAACACCGGCCATGAAGGTCGGCTTCGTCCGGTCGATCGTTTGCAGCGCCTGTTTGAGCTCGAAACGCGGAAGCATAACCATCTGCGCCGCCAGGCTGATGGCGAAGTTCATGAGCCCCGTCATGGCGAAGACATGAAAGAACGGAATGACACAGAAGAAGCGCTCCTCGCCGGGAACCGGCAGATCGCCAAACCAGGCCGCGCATTGCTGGACGTTGACCGAAAGGTTGGCGTGCGTGAGCATCGCTCCTTTCGGCATGCCGGTGGTTCCACCCGTATATTGGAGGACGGCGATCCCGGCTGGATCGATCGCCGGTGCGTCGAACCGCCCGTCATTGTCTTGGATTTCGCGGGCCGCAATCACGCCCGCGCCTGCGTGCCAGGCGGCCACATCCTTGCTGCGCAGGAGGCGGAACAGCGTCCCCTTCAAGCCGGTCAGCATGCCGCGGAAGGGCACGACCGCAACGCTCTTTAAAATACCCTGATCTAACAGGGCCTTGGCCTTCGGATAGGTCGCTTTGAGATCGAGCGTGATCATGATTTCCGCTTCCGCATCCTTGGCCTGAAAGGTCAATTCGGGGATGGAGTAGAGCGGGTTGAAGTTCACCACGGTGCCGCCAGCCTTCAGGATCGCGTAGTAATAAACGATGAAGGCCGGGCAATTCGGCAGAAGCAGCCCCACGCGCGTTCCTTTTTTTACGCCGAGCGCGGAGAGGCCTTTTGCCGCGCGATTGACTTCTGCGGCAAGCCCGGCATAGGTCATCGTGCGGCCGAGAAATTCGGTGGCCGGCCTTCCGCCGAAGCGCGCCACCGCGCTATCGAGCAAGGAGGGCACGGACGCGGGCGTGAATTTCTGGAACCAGTCGACGTTTGCGGGATAGGACTTCAGCCACGGATAGGGTGTGGCCGTCCCGTTTATCGCCGCTTTGCTGTTCGGCTGGACGTTTTGAGCGCTCTCCATTTGATCCACCCTGAGCTTATGATTGCTTGTTATTTCCCAGCCGCATAGCATATAGACTGCGAAGGGTTGGCGAAACTTATTTATATGGTATTCCAACGCCGTTCCGGCTAGCTGGGAAATTCTGGGCTAGACTCGGCGGGAGGATGGCTTTACACGCATAGGTTCGCTGCGGCGGCTGCCAAAATGCTGCTGCGCGTTTACCCTGAGGTGGTGTCCGAGCCTTTCTTCTGGCGTCTTTGCTGGACTTGGAAGAAGTTTGCCGCTATCTCGTTCGCCACGCGCCGGGCGTAAGCGCTTGCGCACCATTATCTTTCACCTTTGCGCGCTTCGATACCGGCGCAGGGAGCCTTCAATGGACGATGTAGCAGAAAAGATCATCGCGATATTGCGAAAGAACATGCGTGACCCGAATAAGGAAATCACACTCGATACGAAGCTGACCGATCTCGAGATTGAGTCTTTGGACCTTGCTGTGATCGTTTTCGACATTGAGGACACTTTCGGTATTCAGATTCCTTATAATGCCAATGAGGAAGTGCAAGATTTCGCCACCGTCAGCTCGGTCGTCGACCGGGTGAAGGCAGTTCTTGCCGGCTCGCACACATCCAACGCCGCCTAAGCGCCGCGGTCAGGACAATCCAATATGGGATTAAACGGTAAGGGGCGCCGCGTCGCTGTTACTGGGATGGGCGTTGTCTCATCCATAGGCACGGGTGTGGGGAAATTCTGGGCCGCGATCAAGGCGGGGGAGAATGGAATAAAGCCGATCGAAGGCTTTCCGCTGATGGATTTGTACATCTCGATCGGCGGCGAGGTTCGGGATTTCGACCCAAGGGTTCACTGCAACACAAAGCCTCTTCTGCTGGCGGACCGGTTTTCTCAATATGCCGGTGCCGCCGCGTCGGAGGCAGTCCGCCAGTCCGGTCTTGAGACGCCGTTCAGGAACGGCGAGCGCGCGGCCTCGATCGTCGGCTCCGGCGCCGGTGGTCTTGCCACGCTCGAAAAAGCCTATGAAGACCTCTTTATCCACAAGAAAAAAGCGACGCATCCGCTCACTCTGCTGCGTACGATCGGAAGCTCTGCTGCAGCGCATGTGAGCATCGACCACGGTATCCGCGGGCCCGTGTTCGGCACGGTCAGCGCGTGCTCGACAGCGGCGCATGCCATCGGACTCGCGTTCCAGATGATCCGCAGCGGCGCAGTGGACATCGCCGTCGCCGGCGCGGGAGAGGCTGCGATTACCTACGGCTCCATGCGGGCCTGGCAAGCGATGCGCGTTTTGTCTCCAGAGGGCTGCTTCCCATTTTCCAAACGGCGGAACGGCACGGTGCTCGGCGAAGGCGCTGGCATCCTCGTTCTCGAGGACTTGGAGCATGCACGAGCCCGGGGCGCAACGATTTTGGCCGAGCTCTGCGGTTTCGGCATGACCTCGGACGCAGCGGACATGGTGAATCCGGATATCGAGGGGCCGACGCGCGCAATGCAGATCGCGCTCCAAGATGCGCGCCTCTCTCCGGGCGACATAGATTATTTGAACGCGCACGGCACGGCCACAACGGCCAACGACATCAACGAGACACGCGCGATCAGGAAGGTTTTCGGTACGCATGCCAACCGGCTTCCGGTGTCGTCGACCAAGTCGATGCACGGCCACTGCCTCGGTGCTGGCGGCGGCGTCGAGGCGGTCGTCTGCATTCAAGCGATGCGGGAAGGTTTTGTGCCAGCGACCACGGGCTTCGATGAGCCGGGCGAAGGGTGCGATCTCGATTACACACCGAACGAGGGCCGGAAACGCGAGATTGGCTACACAATGTCAAATTCGTTTGCCTTTGGCGGCCTCAACGCTGTGCTTGTATTCGGTCCCGCCCCGAATTAGCCGCGAACTCGCCCCTTATTCGGCGCAAATGAAGGCTTTGAACCGTCCGGCGGCGTTGCGATGCGAACCCCTGAATGCCCGGTAGCGATGACGGGCGCGAGTTCGCTTTGAGCAAAGGGACCGCCAGGTTTCTGTAAGGAATTGCGTGCCGATGTTTATCGAGCATTCGCCCTGGAATTGGATCGGCTTCAACGCCCTTGTTCTTTGTATACTCGCGCTCGACCTTGGCCTTTTTTATCGCAGGCCGCGAGCGATCAAGGTCCGCGAGGCTCTCTGGGCCACAGCAGCTTATATCCTTCTAGCTCTTAGCTTTAACGTCTGGATTTACTACCAGTCCGGGCATGAAAAAGCAGTGCAGTTTCTAACTGGATATTTTATAGAATATGCGCTTAGCATGGACAATATTTTGGTATTTGTTGTCATACTTTCCTATTTTCAGGTCCCGTCCCAATCGCAGATGCGCGTCCTTCTTTGGGGGATCGTTGGCGCGCTGATATTGCGCGCCGTTTTTATTCTTGCTGGATTGGCTTTGATCGATACATTCGATTGGATGGTCATCGTACTAGGGCTATTCCTGATTTATACCGGGATCAGGACGATGAAGTCCGGAGATGAGCCCGCCGATTTGAGAAAAAGCAGAATCATCAGGCTCGTCCGCAAAGTTATACCCGTAACAAGAGACTATCACGGCGAAAAATTCTTCACAAGAAAACCATCTGGAAGGGCATATGCGACGCCTCTCTTCCTCGTGCTTATCGTACTTAATATAACGGATATAGTATTTGCCGTGGACTCTATTCCAGCCGTCTTCGCTATCACACGCGATCCATTTATTGTGTACACCTCAAACGTCTTTGCGATTCTTGGCCTGCGCGCGCTTTATTTCGTATTGTCCGGCATGATCGATAAATTCCGCTATTTAAAATTCGGTCTTTCTCTGGTGCTGATATTTATAGGTATAAAAATGATCTATAACTATCCAGACTGGCTGAAGGATATTCCGAACGAATGGGCACTCGGCGTCACTGCCGTCTTGATCTTCGGATCGATCTTCGCGTCGCTTATCCGCAGCCGAATAGAAAAAAAAGAGGGGCGTGCAAGCACGCCCTAATGAAATCCCATGGGCTAAGCTAGGGAGGCGTGCACTAACTTGGAATCGCCGTCATTGCGAGCGAAGCGAAGCAATCCAGAACTAACGCGGTGCAATATCGCTGGATCGCCACGGCGGCTTAAGCCGCCTCGCGATGACGCCCGCGCGGTGAGCTAGCGCGCGCGCTCCAGGATGGAACAGAAGTTCGCAACCGCGGCACCGCCCATGTTGAAGACCCCAGCAAGCTTTGCGTCCGGAATCTGCATGCCGCCGGCCTCGCCCATGAGCTGCATTGAGGCCATGATGTGCATGGAGACGCCCGTGGCCCCGATGGGATGTCCTTTCGATTTGAGGCCGCCGGACGGATTGACCGGAAGCTTGCCGGTTTTTTCGGTCCAGCCCTCACGAACGGCAATGTGACCTTTGCCAGGCCCGGTCAGCCCCATCGCTTCGTAATGAATAAGCTCGGCGATCGTGAAACAATCGTGCGTTTCGGCCAGACTGAGATCGCCGAGAGCCACACCGGCCCTCACTAAAGCCTGCGTCCATGCCCGCCGCGCGCCATCGAAAGCGACGGGATCGCGCCGCGAAATTGGCAGGATATCGTTCGCATGGGCTGTGCCGCGGAAACGGATCGCGCGCGGAGCATCGCCAGCGGCATCCTCCGCCACGAGCACGACAGCCGCCGCGCCATCCGAGATGAGCGAGCAGTCGCTGCGCCGCAAGGGATGCGTGACATACGGGTTCTTTTCGGAGATTGTGTTGCAGAACTCAAAGCCCAAATCTTTTCGCATTTGCGCCAGCGGGTTCTCGACGCCGTTGCGATGGTTTTTGGCGGCTATGCGGGCGAGTTCCTCCGAGCGGTCGCCATACCGCTGGAAATAATTCTGGGCAATGCGGGCAAAGATCCCTGCAAAGCCGCCTTCAACATCGGCCTCTTCCTTGCGGTAGCTCGCACCAAGCAAAATGTCGCCCGTCTCGGCCGTGGGCTTGGCCGTCATTTTTTCGGCGCCAACGACAAGCGCGACCTTTCCCTGACCCGCTTCGAGGTAATTGAGGGCGGCATAGATTGCAGCCGAGCCGGTGGCGCAAGCGTCCTCAAGCCTCACCGCCGGTTTCGAGGCGAGAGCCGGTTCGC
>JBKQOR010000003.1:0-20769 GCA_052145435.1 Rhodomicrobium sp.
TCCATCCCCGCCTCCCAAAAAGCGAATCACCGCACCAGGGAATCAGCCGCCCGGCCAAAATGCAAGACAGACCGCGAATAGATGTGTGAATATCGTAGCCCATGGGGAGAGGGACAGGGTGAGGGGCGAGTCCTCCGGAAATGATTGTGCCATCGGGGTGGAGCAAAGATGAGCGCGCAATCTGGCGAGAGCGTGCTCCTTGGCCGCATCACGGGCGCACACGGGCTCAAGGGCGAGGTCAAGATCGCCGCGTTCACCGCGGAGCCGGAGGATGTCGCGTCCTATGGCCCGCTTGCGAGCGAGGATGGCCGGAAGAGCTTTGAAATCGCCTCGCTGAGAGGTACGGGCGGCGGAACGGTCATCGCGCGCATCGTAGGTGTCGCGGACCGCGACGGCGCCGAACGCTTAACCGGGACCGAGCTGTTCGTCTCGCGGGCGATGCTGCCGCCTGCCGGAGCCGGCGAATATTATCATTCGGATTTGATCGGCCTGACGGCGGTTAGCGCCGAAGGCGAGGTACTCGGCGAGATCGTCGCTGTCCAAAATTACGGCGCCGGAGACCTGTTGGAGCTGCGCCCGGCGAGCGGCCGGCAAACGGAGTTCGTCCCGTTCGAAAGCGCCTATGTGCCCAAAGTCGATTTAGAGGCAGGCCGCGTTACGATTGTAAGGCCGGTCTACAAAGAAGAAAAAAGCGCGGAAATGGAATGATAGCCGATCCGGTCGATTGCTTCGCTTGCCATTGTTGTCATCCCGTGCGCAGTGCAGCACGCAGTGGTGCACTGCAGCCACAGGATCTTTTCAGGCGCCGCATATTGCAAGATCCCGTGGCTGCATCGCGTCATTGCATGCCGCGGCGCGCACGGGATGACGTGCCGCGAACTATTCGGGCGGATTTGGTATGACCCTCGTTGGACTGATTTCCGACACTCACAGCTTGCTCAGACCGCAGGCGGTGGCGGCCCTCTCCGGCGTGTCCCATATTCTGCATGCTGGCGATATCGGAAAGCCCGAGGTTCTTTCTGCGCTCGCAACAATCGCGCCGGTCACGGCGGTGCGCGGGAATAACGATTTCGGCGACTGGGCGCTCCAGCTGCCGCTGGAGGTTACCACGGTTTTCGCGGACCATACCGTGCACATGCGGCATATTCCCCGCGAGCTCGTTCCCGCCCAGGTCCAAGACAATATCTCCGTTGTCGTCTGGGGCCATACCCATGAGCCGCTGATCGAAATCCGCGGCGGCGTTCTCTACATAAATCCCGGCAGCGCAGGCCCGCGCCGGTTTTCGCTGCCTATCTCGGTCGGGTTCCTGCGCCTGGCGGAAAACGCTCCGCCAGAGGCATGGCTGGAAACGCTCGATGGTTAGGAGCACACCGTCATTGCGAGCGCAGCCGAAGCAATCCAGAGGAGAGATGACAACCATTGTTTCCGCAGCACTGGATCGCCGCAGCGGCCAAAGCCGCCTCGCGATGACGTGAGAATCCATGGCACACTGGCATGCAACCGTTCTCACCCTCTATCCCGAGATGTTCCCGGGGCCACTCGGCATCAGCCTTTCGGGCCGTGCGCTTGAGGAGCAGCTTTGGCGCCTTTCGCTCCTGAACATCAGAGATTTTGCGCAAGATAGGCACCGCTCGGTCGATGACACCCCGGCGGGCGGCGGCGCGGGCATGGTCATGCGCGCCGATGTGGCGGCCGCAGCGATAGACGCTGCCGCCGGGGCGTTCCCCGGTGCGCCGCGCATCTACCTTTCGCCGCGCGGCACTCCTCTGACGCAGGAGCGCGTGCAAGTCCTCGCGTCCGGCCCCGGCTGCATCTTGTTTTGCGGACGCTTCGAAGGGCTCGATCAGCGTGTCATCGATGCACGGGGCCTCGAAGAAATCTCGATAGGAGATTACGTTCTTTCGGGCGGCGAACTCGCCGCGATGGTTTTGATCGATGCCTGTGTGCGGCTGTTGCCTGGCGTTCTCGGCGCGGAAGCATCGCTCGCGGAGGAAAGTTTCGGGAACGGCCTTCTCGAATATCCGCAATACACCCGGCCGAGGCTTTGGGAAGGCCTTGAGATCCCGGACGTGCTTTTATCCGGCGATCACGCACGCATCGCGCGCTGGCGGCAGGAGCAATCCGAGCGCCTCACCGCCTCGCGGCGCCCAGATTTGCACCTGCGAAAGAAACAGGGCTAAGCGCCCTTACTGAACCTTGCCCTCCACGAGCGGGAAGCGTGTCGGATGACCGGAGCGCACCATGGACAGGAGCCCGGAGCGGGGATCCCTGTAGACTTGGGTTTGGCCGAGACGCCCCGCCGCACCAGGGCTTCCGCCTTTGCATTTTGCACGGGGTGCGCGCCCGTAGAAACCAAGCGCCCAGATGCGCATCACCCCGACCTCGCCGGTTCCGGTTTTTAGAATGTGCGTCTCGGGCTTCTTCGCATAGCACCAGCCGGCGAACACCTTCTGCTGCGCTCCTACAACGTCGAAATAGTCGCCGACATTCGCTTCGAAAGACGCCGTGGTTGGCCGGTGGGTTTTGGGGAACCACACATAAATGAAGATGTAAGAACCGTCGGCCTGGGGTTGTGGAAGCTGAATTTTTTCCAAATCAGGAATATCCAGCGATGCAAACTTCCCCGCAATTGCATCTATTCTTTCATGAAACAGATCGGCTGCTTGCGAAAGGGCAGGCTTGAGAGGGAATACAATCAGGAATGCGAAGGCGATATGAACAAACCTCATGGTGTCTCCTCGGCTGCTATGGCCTTCGACTTGAAACCTTCTCCATTCTTCTAAAGTGTACCTGATTTTCTCGTTTTGCCAAGCATTTCTCGATTGGTTTTTGGTGCAATCCCCATTCCGGTCCGGACTTCGAGCCGTGGCAATATGCAACGTGCCTTGCGATACAATGTTCGATACCGTCCAAATGCAATTTCCGTAAGGGCGCTTTGTGAGCACCGGATGGACTATCGCTTTAATGAAGAGTTCCGGCAGTTCGCGGCAGCGCGATGCGCTGCCTTTTCGCCGCTCGCCTACGATTCCGGCGTGCCATTGAAGCGGGCGGCCGTCGCGATCGCGATCGCGGAGGCGGACGATCGAGCGGATGCGGCAATCTTGCTGACGCGGCGGGCGAAGGGGCTGCGCTCGCATGGCGGCCAATGGGCTTTGCCGGGCGGGCGCTGTGACGAGGGCGAGACAGCCGCCGGAACCGCACTGCGCGAGCTGAACGAGGAACTAGGCTTGGATCCCGGCGAAGGCCGCGTGCTCGGCCTTCTCGACGACTATCCCACCCGCTCCGGCTATCTGATCAAACCTGTGGTGGTTTGGGCGGGTGCGGGCGCGGAAATCGTTGCCAATCCGCACGAGGTCGCTTCCGTGCACCGCGTTCCCCTGGCGAGCATTTCCGGCCCGGATGCCGTGAGCTTTATTTCGATCCCCCAAAGCGATAGGCCCATCGTCCGCCTTCGTCTCAACCGCGGTTTCATCCATGCCCCAACCGCCGCGGTGATTTATCAATTCACCGAGGTGCTTGCGGGCCGCAACACGCGCGTCCGGGGCTACGATCAGCCTGTGTTCGCCTGGAAGTAGCCGTTATTCTCTCGCGCCGGTGCAAGAGGGGCCATCGCCGGTGGCAAATGGCGGCGCTCTTGAACCTCGGCATCCGGCCATGCGACAAATCTAAGAAAACCATGCATTCGAAAGACCGCGAAGGAGACAGCCGTGAACGACTCCGGGATGGAATATGCCGTCTTCAAGAAAGTAGCGGATGGCTATGTCTATCGCGCGCCAGCCCTATGGCTCTTCGGGGCAAGCCGCTACTATCTGGTGAACGAAGCCCAAAAAGCGGAAATCGTGCAAGTCCTCAAGCTGAAGCAAGCGAGCCGGCCGGTCACGACGGGTCTTGTGCTCGGCATCTTCATCGTGATCGCGGTGATGGCATGGGCCTATTTCGGATTCCATGATCGCGAACCCGGAATTGCAGACTACTTTCTTCTGGTTGTCATGGTGTTCGCGCTCCTTTTTGTGCTTTTGCAAGTTTTCGCGTGGGTGCAGCTTTACCGGCTACGGCCTATCCTGGCTCACTTGCCGCAATCCAACGAGCGGATTTCGTTCAGCGAAATGCGAGCGGCGGCGCGGACATCCCGCTCGCTCAAGGATTTGATCTTGATCGGTGCCTCTCAAGCGTTTCTTTTCGCCATCGCGTTGTTCAATGTTGGGCTCAACTTGGGACATGCCATGGCAAAGGGACACGGCAACTTTAATCTTTATGCTTTCTCCTTTGTCGCGATCCTGTCCGGATGGGTCGCATTCACGCAATTTCGTCTCGCGCTGCGCAAGGCAGAACGGATCGAGAACGAGCCGGAAGCTCGATAGGTCACGGGAGGAGATTACGTGCGCACGATTTGCGCTGCGTCAAATTTTGAATAAAACTTAGCGGGGCTAGAAGTGGCGGCGCTACACAGGCCGCTGGACGCGCATTTCATCCCTGCATTTGAGGAGCCTGCCATGGTATTCCCGGTTGGAACGGACGAGAGCGAGCATCACACCACACCCTTCATCACTTATTTTCTCATCATAGCAAATGTCGCGGCGTTCCTCGCCGAGCTGAACCAGGGCGAAGCGTTCCTGAAGCAATGGGCGTTTACCCCGCGCGAATTCTTCGAGCACCCCGTGGAGCATTTCCCAACGCTCCTCACCTCCATGTTCCTCCATGGCGGCTGGCTGCACCTAATCGGCAACATGGCCTATCTCTGGAGCTTCGGCGACAACGTGGAGGACAATTTCGGCCATATGCCCTTCCTCGTCTTCTACATCGTGGCGGGCATCCTCGCGATGTCTGCGCAAGCCGCGTTCATGCCGCACTCGGCGCTGCCGAACGTCGGCGCATCCGGCGCCATCGCAGGCGTTCTCGGCGCCTATATCCTCATGTTCCCCCGCGGCACGGTGAAGCTCTTCACCAACGCCGGTGTCGTGCACCTGCCGGCGTTCATCGCAATCGGCGGCTGGATCGGCTTGCAATTCGTGAGCGCGGCGGGAGAGTTTGCGAAGACCGCCGATAGCGCGGGCGGCGTCGCTTATATGGCGCATATCGGCGGGTTTTTCGCCGGTATAGTGCTTGCGCTCTTCTTCCGCACGCGCCCGGCAGTTTCGGACTAAAGTAAGATTTCTTGGCTCCGGGAACCGTTATTCGCGGGAACGGCGCCCCGCGCAACTTGGCTGCCCGGCTTAACCCGGCGGATGAAAGTGTAATAATGGATCCGGTTGATTGCTTAAATGCTATCGGCGGCTTGGGGATTCTTCATGGACGGCGAGGTCGCAGCCTCGTTGAGGAAGCGTGTCAGATCGCCTGTTTCGAACTGGATGTAAGGAGGCAGCGCGTTTGCCTCCTTTAACGCGTGCTGCGAGGGGTGATCGTAGTAATCCGATGTCACGAGCACCGTAACGATGCCGAGCGCGTGCGCAGCCTCCAGATTATGCGGCAGGTCCTCGAACATGGCGGCCTTGCAATTCACACCGCCGCAGAAATCGAGAAAACGCTTGAACGCCTCCGGCTTCGGCTTCGGGACGTAGCCGCCAGCCGCGATATCGAAAATTCCGTCGAATTTGTCCAGCACGCCGAGCTTGTCCGCTACCCGCTCGGCATGGCGCGCCGAGCCGTTGGTGAAGATGAATTTGCGGCCTTGGAGGCGCGCTATGGCCTCCGCGAGGTCCGGAGCGTGCGCAACGGGGGTTAGATCGATGTCGTGCACGAAATCCATGAAAACCTCGGGCTGCACCCCATGCTGCATCATAAGCCCTGAGAGCGTTGTCCCGTGCTCGTAATAGAGGTCCTTTTGCACTTTGCGCGCAGCCACTGGATCGAGACCGAGCAGATCCTGAATAAATGCAGACATGCGCTGGTCGATTTGCGCGAAAAGATTGCACTTGGCCGGATAAAGCGTGTTGTCCAGATCGAAGATCCAAAGCCGCGTATCCTGGAAGGCTTGGGCGAAGCGGCTTCGGGCTTCAACTGCGTCACCCATTTTAGTCGCGCTCGATCAAAGTGCCGACGCCGTGCTCGGTGAAAAGCTCCAAAAGCACCGCATGAGGCACGCGGCCGTCGAGGATCACGACGCCTTCCACACCCTTCTCGATCACGCTGATGCAGCCCTCGACCTTCGGGATCATGCCGCCTGAGATTGTGCCGTCCGCGATCATGGCCTTCGCCTCGGACACGGACAAATGGTGAATGAGCTTCTTGTCCCGGTCGAGCACGCCGGCCACGTCAGTAAGAAGAAGAAGCCGCTTGGCCTTGAGCGCGGCAGCAAGCTCGCTCGCGAATGTGTCGGCATTGATGTTGTAGGTCACCCCGTCGCGGGAGAAGCCGAGCGGGGAGACGACGGGGATGAACTCGTTTTGCGTCAGCGTCTGCACGATGTGCGGGTTGACCTCCTCCGGGTCGCCGACAAAGCCGAGATCGATAACTCGCTCGATATTCGAATCCGGGTCGCGCTCGGTACGGACTAGCTTTTTGGCGATCATCAGATTGCCGTCCTTGCCCGAAATACCGCAGGCATGGCCGCCGAGCTGATTGATCTGGCTTACGATCTGCTTGTTGATCGTGCCGGCCAGCACCATCTCGACCACTTCGACGGTGGCGGCGTCGGTGACGCGCAGACCGCCCGAGAACTCGCTCACGATGCCGAGCCGGTCGAGCAGCCGCGCGATCTGCGGCCCGCCTCCATGCACCACCACCGGCTTCACGCTCGCCTGCTCGAGCATCACGATATCGCGCGCGAAGCCTTCGGCGAGCTTGGCATCGCCCATGGCGTGGCCGCCATATTTGATGACGACGGTCGCCTGATCGTAGCGCTGCATGAAAGGCAGCGCCTCGGATAGGATCTCGGCCGCGATACGCAGCTTTCTGAGGCCCTTGTAAAACTCGGCCGGTTCGGCGGTGGACAAAGCTCCCTCCCAAATCGCAAGCTTTCGCTCCGCCAGAATTACGGTGCGATTGGGGGGCGTTGCAAGGTGGAGTTTTCACAAAGGCGCCGCAGGCCCGGCTGAGAGGTGCGCGTTTGCGCGCGCACAGGGCGGCAAACTGCGTCCCTGCGGGTTAGTGTCTCAGTTCGGCCCATGGCGCCCTTCGGCCGGTAGGCCGCTTCCGGTGTGCTGCGGTCTTAGCATCTACAGCACATTCATTCAAAGCCGAGGCGTCAGTTGTCATACCCGCGCATGCGGGTATCCATATAAAATCTTGTTCTGCCTATGCAAATATGGATTCCCGCCTTCGAGCGTGTGAAAAAATCGCCAAACCCGTTGAAACGCTTGAAATCAGGTCCGCAGCGTCGTCCCCGCGAAGGCGGGGATCCATGCTAAGGCCTTGTTCCAGCGTAATAAATGGATTCCAGCCTTCGCGGGAATGACGCTCGTAGCCTATCTGCGGACTTGGCATTTCGATTTTTTCATACGCTCCTTCGCGGGAATGACGGCCCGCGGCTCAAGTTCGATTGAAGGCGCTCTAGCTGCATCCGGCGGCTTGGCGACGCAACATTGCTGAGCCGGCGGAAACGCGTATGCGGCCGGGCTCGTGTTAGGGGCGCAAAGCCGCCCGTTATGCCGTGGAGGAAATGCCCGCGCCGCCCTTAGCCCGGACCGCGGCTTGGGCCGCCGCCAGCCGCGCGACGGGCACACGGAACGGCGAGCAGGAGACATAGTCGAGGCCGACGGTTTCGCAAAAGGCGATGGAAGCCGGATCGCCGCCATGCTCGCCGCAAATGCCGAGCTTGATGCCCGGCCGCGTCTTGCGGCCCCGCTCCGCTGCGATCCGCACGAGCTCGCCCACGCCTTCCGCATCGAGCGACACGAAAGGATCCGTCTCGAAAATCCCCTGCGAAAGATAATCGCCGAGGAAGGAGCCGGAATCGTCGCGGCTGAGGCCGTAAGTGGTTTGCGTCAGATCGTTCGTGCCGAAGGAGAAGAACTCGGCGGTCTCGGCTATTTCGCCGGCTCTGAGCGCGGCGCGCGGCAGCTCGATCATCGTTCCCACCTGATAGGCGATCGATGCGCCGGACGCGGCTTCCACTTCCTTGGCCGTCCTGTCGATCACGGCTTTCAGGATGTCGAATTCGGCCTTGGTCGCGATGAGCGGGATCATGACCTCCGGCACGATGGCGGTGCCCGTGCGGCGGCTCACCTCTACGGTTGCCTCGAAGATCGCGCGCGCCTGCATCTCCGCGATCTCAGGGTAGGTGATGGCGAGGCGGCAGCCGCGGTGGCCAAGCATGGGGTTCTGCTCTTTCAGGTCCGAAAGGCGCGCGCGCAATGCGGACGCCTCCATATTCAAGACCTTTGCCAGCTCGTTGATTTCCTCGTCCTGATGGGGGAGAAATTCGTGAAGCGGCGGGTCGAGAAGGCGGATCGTCACCGGCAGGCCGGCCATGATCTCGAACAGCGCGACGAAATCTTGCCGCTGCATGGGCAAGATTTTCGCAAGCGCCGCGCGCCTACCTTCCGCATCCGGCGCCACGATCATCTCGCGCACAGCCAAGATGCGGTCCGCATCGAAGAACATATGCTCGGTGCGGCAAAGACCGATGCCTTCAGCGCCGAACTTGCGCGCTTGGGTCGCGTCCGCCGGTGTGTCGGCATTGGCGCGCACCTTCATGCGCCGGACAGTGTCCGCCCATTCCATGAGCGTGCCGAAGTCGCCGGTCAGCTCGGGCTGACGCATCGCCACCGCGCCCTGGATCACTTGCCCGGTCCCCCCGTCGATGGTGATCAGGTCTCCTTCTTTCAGCGTCACCCCGGACACCGACAGGGTGCCCGCCTCAAGGTTGATGCGAAGCGCGCTCGCGCCGGACACGCAAGGCCTGCCCATGCCGCGCGCAACGACTGCGGCGTGGCTCGTCATGCCGCCGCGCGCCGTGAGAATGCCCGCCGCCGCATGCATGCCGTGGATGTCCTCCGGACTCGTTTCCGAGCGCACGAGGATCACGCTTTTGCCTTGCGCTTTGAGCTTCTCGGCGCCGTCTGGCGAGAACACGATCTCGCCGCATGCCGCCCCCGGTGAAGCGGGGAGCCCCGTTGCAATGACGTTGCGCTGCGCCGAGGGGTCGATGGTTGGATGCAAGAGCTGATCGAGCTGCGCCGCCTCGATGCGCGTTATCGCTTCCTCTTTGGAGATCAGCCCGTGCTGGGTCATATCGACCGCGACTTTCAGCGCTGCAGTCGTCGTGCGCTTGCCGTTGCGGCACTGGAGCATCCAAAGCTTGCCTTCCTGGATCGTGAACTCCACGTCCTGCATGTCGCGGTAGTGCTGCTCCAGCGTTTCGCAAATGCGTTTGAACTCGGCGAAGGCTTCCGGCATAACCGCTTCGAGCGACGGCTTGTCGCTGTTTCCTTCGCGGCGCGCCTCCTCGGTGATGGGCTGCGGCGTGCGGATGCCCGCGACCACGTCCTCGCCTTGCGCGTTCACCAGGAATTCGCCATAGAGCCGCGCCTCGCCCGTGGACGGATTGCGCGTGAAAGCCACGCCCGTCGCGCTTGTATCGCCACGGTTGCCGAAAACCATCGCCTGAACATTGACGGCGGTGCCCCAGCTTTCGGGAAGGTTGTTGAGCTGCCGGTATTTGATGGCCCGCGGATTATTCCAGCTATCGAACACCGCGCCGATCGCGCCCCATAACTGCTCGCCGATGTCCTGCGGAAAGGGGTGCCCGAGTTTACGCTGCACCACCTGCTTGTAGCCGGCGATTACTGTCTGCCAATCTTCGGCAGAAAGTTCAGTATCGAGATCGTAGCCGTTCTGGTGCTTGAAGTCCTCCAGAATTTCCTCGAAATCGTGGTGTTTCGTGCCGAGCACGACATTCGAATACATCTGAATAAAGCGGCGGTAGCTGTCGTAAGCAAAGCGGCGGTCTCCGGAGCGCGCGGCAAGTCCTTCCACCGTCTTGTCATTGAGGCCGAGATTGAGGATTGTATCCATCATGCCCGGCATGGAAGCCCGGCTGCCCGACCGGATAGAAACAAGGAGCGGGTTGTTTGCATCCCCGAAGCCTGCACCGACCGCCTTGCCGATTTGGGCGACTGCGTCCTGCACATCGGCGTGCAGCCCTTCGGGAAGTTTCCTGCCATTGGCGTAATAGGCGAGGCAAACTTCTGTCGTGATTGTGAAACCGGGCGGCACCGGCAAGCCGAGATTAGCCATTTCGGCGAGGTTGGCCCCCTTGCCGCCGAGCAGGTTCTTCATTTCCGCCGAACCATCCGCGGAGCCTCCACCGAAACGGTAGACATATTTTGGCGTGTTCGCCAGCTCGCTGATTTTTGCGGCGGCTGCCTGAGCCTCTTGTTTTGCCGCGTTGGATTTTGCTTCGGCTTCCATGGCTGCTCCGCTGGGCCGCTTTGCCCCTGTCATCAAAGACGCCAGGCTTTCCACCAAGCGCATGTTCGTTTTCAGAAGGTTGATGGTCATATCGAAAATGATACGGGCCGGTGTTTGGCTGGACATGGTCTGCTCGTGCCTTCAAAGACAAATTCGTTGCGGCTCCCGGCATAGGCCGCCCTCGCCTTTGCGGCGGGCCGTTAATGGGAGAGATTAAGCTATGTAGCCGAGAACTGAAGGTGGCTCAAGCGCCGTAAAGCTAAGCTGGCGCGGAGCGCGTCAGCATGGCGCAAGTGACGCGGCCCCGGGCGCGAAAGCAGCGCCCACCGGCCCGTCATGGCTTGGCACGGCGCGCGCCCCCGGCGCCGATCCGCCGTAGCGCGCCTGCGATCGTCAGTTCCCCAGAGATCTTACCGTTTGGTTCTGAATCAGCCGGGTCGCGTCCTGGGAAATTGACGCGGCGCCGCTGCGCGGACCCAGCGCGAGTTGCAAGTTATGGGTTCGAGCGCTGGATGCCGAGGCGAAATTGCCGGCTTGCCCCGGACCCTTCCATTGCAGCAATGTCCAGCTTGGCGTGACATTTGCACCGTAGCTCACGACGAACTGCAACGAATGCAACACGGAGTCGACTGGTGGGTCGACTTGGGTGGGAATGTCGTTCACAAAGGTGCTGACGAAGTCGGCAAGTGGCGTGAGCTTATTTGCGCAGTCGAGGGCACCCTGTTCATAGGTTGGCTTCTTGGGGTCGTTGGGCTTGCTAGCGCGGTCTTCAATATCTTTCATGATAGCTTCGAGCGAGTTGTACTTGTTCTGGTCGAAAGCGGGACATTTCAAGCCCGGATATTTCGATTTCTCGTCCTCAGAAATGCATTTATTCGATGCTGCCTTGCTACTTCCGCCCCCAGGGTTGCTGTCTCCGCCGGAGGCTGCCCCTGAATTACTATTGAGCTGGTACAGCGAAGGAAGCAAGGCGTATGAATAAGCATAGGCCATATCCACGTTTTTCTTGTAATTGCCGCACGTCTCCACAGTTTTTGAAACCTCAATCAACTTATTCACAACGCCGTTGTACTTCTGATCGACATGACGGGACATCACCGCAAGGTAGATTCTATTGTCGTGAAGTCTTAAACCGATTGAAGATATGCTCGTACGAATCTTCTCGTTGGCAGAAGAAATCGTGGACGTATAGCTGTTTATTGCAGTCTGCAGGTTCTTTAGCTCGCCCTGCCAACGAAGCACATCTTCGTATACGGTGGGACCGGCTCTCAGAGCGCGAGCCTCTGCCTCGCGAGCCGGGGCTCCCAGCCGGGGACGATTCCGTTCCAGTTGCCCCCGCAAATAGGCATCGTAATTGAAGGGACCGTTCACGTTCGGTATCGGAAAATCCTTCCACAGGGCGTTATGGATTCCGGCTGTAAGCTGGTGATCCTTTTCCACCGGATAGAAGGCCGAATCGACCCACTCCTTCAGGCCGAGATTTCCGGTGACGCCGGTTGAAGACGGGAAATTGCACGATCTTTTTTCTGGCGGCCAGCCGGCCTCAATTCTATCGCGTTCCTGGCGCCACATTTTTAGTTCATCGAGCGGCAACGTAAAGCTGACGGTCTCGGTTCTGACCGCCTGCCCGCTTAAGTTTGCACCCACGGCCACCGTAAAGAACTGCGACACGAGCGGAAAGGTGTGACCGCCCTGTGTGGCCGGACCGGCATCGGAATTGACCGCACTTTGATGGAATTTCGTGTAGCTTCCGTTCGGCGAAATGCCCGCATTGTCGTTGACTGCAAGCGCCAAATCGACGTGCGCCGTCCAATTGGCGAGCCAGATGAATTGCGGCTGTGCGGTCTTTTCGTCGAATGCGTCCGACAGCTCGCACTTCACGCGCTGAACGACATCCTTGATCATGATCTCGCTATGCTCGGCGCCGGTGGCTTGCGAAAGCGGCGGCGCCGACATGCAACCCGGCAGAAAACTCGCACAGATCGGTACGAAAAAAGAAAGCTTACGTAACATCGCCCGCCCTTGCCCAGACTTACATCCAATTGGCGGCAACGTAGCATAGGTGAATAGTTGCAACAATTGCAGGGAGGACACACCGCCGGCACTCCGTTGTGCTTAAGGTTGTGCAGCTCGCATAATACAACCGGGCCGTGTCAATGCCGCATCAATAGCGGCAGATCGGCGTGGTCGAGCATGTAGCGGGTCACGCCGCCAAGCAGGGCCTCGCGCCATTCGCCATGGGCGTAGGCGCCCATTACCAGGAGATCGGCGCCAAGCTCATGGGCAAGTTTCAAAAGCTGCGCGCCCACCGGCCCGTCATGGCTTGGCACGGCGTGCGCCTGCGCTACGATGCCATGCTCCTCAAGAATGGCTGGCACCACGGCTTCGTCCACTCGCGCTCGCAGGACATGCACGGTTTCGGCATGAGCGAGGATCGGCATCGCGGCCAACACAGCTTTGGGAGCGCGCTCATCGTCCTTCCAGGCGACCGCGACCACGCGCCCGAACGCACCGCTGCTCCGCGGCGGGGCGATGAGAACGGCCCGCGAGGTATCGAATATCGCAGCGTGCAGCGCGTCGCGCGCTTTGCCCGGCTGGCGCGCGCTGCCCGCGACCACCGCCGCGTCCGACCGGCGGCCGTACTCGCCCACGAGATGGGCGATGTCGCCTTCGGTCTCGATGAAGCGGGCCGTGATCGATTTCGGTTTCGCCTCCGCTTCCCAGCGCCCCGTCATCGCCCGCACCTCATCCGCCCAAGCCGCTTCGGAGGCTCGCAGCCTTGCTTCCTCCGCATGCGTCAGCGCCTGATCGGCGAACATCAATTCGGCAACGGGTGGTGTGCGCACAGCCAAGGCCTGAACGATGCCGCCTCCCACGCTTAAAAGCTGCGCCGCGCTTGAAAGTAAGGCGCCCACGCTCTCCGGCCGGTCGAGAACGGCAAGCACAACGCCGCCCATGGCACGTCCTCCGCTCACTTGCGGCTGCGAGCCGGCCCTATTGATAGCTTCGGCGCTCGCAAAACCGGCCGTCACAGCCAAGAGGCAAAGTATAACCGATAGAGCGATATTGGCAAAGGCGGCGCCAAGCTTGCCATCGCGGGCAAGGTCCAAGGTCTGCAGGCTGAAGGACGAGAAAGTGGTGAAGCCTCCGCAAATGCCGACCATGACGAAGGCGCGCGCGTCGGGATGCGCGGTGAACCGGCCATCGCTCGTGGTGAGCGCGCCGAAAAATCCGATGAGGAACGAGCCGGCGATATTGATGAGAATGGTGCCCCACGGAAAATGCGGCCCCATGACCCGGACCACGGCGTTGGCCGTCCAGGCGCGCGCGACACTGCCGATAGCGCCGCCGAGCGCGATGTAGAGATAAGTCAGCATGGGTGCATTCCGCCGGTGAGCCGATCCTCCAGGGCTCATATAGGCTTTTGCGGTGTTCGCCGATAGCGCATTTGAGCACAGCAAGACCGCAAAGGAAAACAACATGGCAGGGCGGCTTCAGGGGTCAGGCGCGCATTGTACCAGCGGACATCAATATTGACCGGTGCATTGTCATTCCCGCGCAGGAGCGCGTGAAAAAATCGGTGCGTTCGCAGCAAACTCAGTCGTCATGGCCCGGCTTGACCGGGCCATCCATGAAAAATTCTATGCGTTCAGCATGTTGCTGGATGGCCGGGTCAAGCCCGGCCATGACAATGCGGGGCAAAGCGTGCCGCAATCGCATCGGGATGCGTGTCCACCATCCCCTGCCAGACGATCTTGCCCGCCTCGTCCACAACGCAAATCGCCGTCGTCTTGCCGCCCACGTCCAATCCTGCAAACATCTTCATGGCTGCTCTCCTTCCTTGCCGGGAATCACAGGCGGAAGGCTCTCACTTTCCGCCCGAGGGCAGCAACCTCATGTACAGGATGTATTATAGACGGCGGCGACGATATAGTTGACTTCGATACGCCCAAGCCGCAGAGCGGAGCATCGGCTTGCGAAGGGAGGGTTCACCTTATTATGCTCAAGCGCCGGCTCACGGCCGTAATTTTGATGTGCCCCTGGATCATGGGATTTTCGCCGCCAAGCTGGCAGGACAGTTTCTTGACACGCGTTGAGCTTCTCGCCCTGATCGAAACCTTGAATGCGGAGCTGCTGAGCCATCCGAGCGCTACGGCGACGCTTGAGCGTTGGTGTTCCGATCATGGACTGGCGCAGGACGCCAAGATCGCAGCAAAACTTGAGAAGGGTGCGGAGAAGCCGCTCGATTCATACAGCCGCTTGCTCCTGGTGCTCTGGCCGGGCGAGCCGGTGCGCTATCGCCACGTGCGGCTTTCTTGCGGGGACGTCCTTTTGTCGGAAGCCGATAATTGGTACATGCCGGACCGTCTGACCCCAGAGATGAACCGGCTATTGGACGAAACGGACACACCGTTCGGGCGTGCCATCGCCGATCTCGAATTCAGGCGCGAGACGCTTTCCGTCCACCGGCTTTGGTCGCCGCTGCCCGAGCACTGGGAAGCGCAGGCTTTGCCGCCCGCCACGCCAGGCCGCATCGAAGCGCCCGAATTCATTCTGGAGCACCGGGCGCTTTTGCGGCCGGTTGGGAGCTTGCCGGTCGCGCTTGTTTCCGAGCGCTACACAAGCGCGGTGCTCGGCTTTCCGCTCCCGCACTAGATGCAATGGCTCAATATGTTGCTGATGGGAGGTTGGGCAGCCTGCCTGAGTGCAAGCTGCTCCGATGGCGCTCAGCCGTCAATCCTGCGCTACCAAATCCGGCTGAATGGTTCACCGCTGTCATCCCGTGCGCGCTGCGGTACGGAGTGCCGCTGCGCAGACACGGGATCTTAAAAGATGCAAGCGCCCGTAGAGTTCCCGGCTCTGCGGTGCACCGTTTCACGCTGCACCGCGACCGGGATGACAACACCGGACGGTGAAGCAATCAATCGGATTTCGTATGACAGTACTGAGTCACCATCAATGGCGCTTGGTATAACCATCCGCTCAAGCCCTCATGGGCTTTGCCGTCACTTACCCGGTAGCGGCCAAGGTGCGGCCGAGCCTAGCTGCCGGGCTTTTTCCCAATCGGCGCGCAGCTCCTGTTTTAATTTCTCCAACCCAGGATAATCCGCGGGCAAGTGATTGACGATACACACGCCTAGGCAAAGTTTCGCGCCCGCCGCCGCGCGTTCCGCCGAAGCCCTATCCGGGAAAGAGGCACTGCTATATTTGTCCACGCAGAGGAAGCGGCAAAAACCGTCCACGCGCCCGAAAGCCATCTTCCGCTGCGGCTCCGTCCATTGGCTGTACGGCCCCCGCGGCAGACCCGAGATCGGCGCATTGGCAATGTAGGCATTGACGTCGCCCTCGCCCGATTGGGCGATCGCGGCCACGCAAGCGGCCAGGGCCAAAACCGCACCTATGAAAAGAGCTGCGCCCCAGCGTTTCATCTTAAGCTCCATGTCCGTTGGCCAAGCCCGCTTACTGTCCCAAGCGAGGCGTTGTCAACCGTGGCGCTGGACCGGCCGCAAACCAACACGGAAACTTCATCTTTTATTCGCCAAAAGGCCACGCTTCGCAGCGTTTTCCGCCTTGCGCCGGCCCTAATTCTGGTGCCACCTTACGAGTTAAGTATTCAAGCCTCCCCTCAAAGCCGAGCTGGTGCTATGTTGTTGATCGTCCGCCTTTTCTTTGCTGCGTTCCTTGCCGCCGCCCTCCTCGCAAACGCCTCTGCCGAACAGAGCAAATCCCCGTTCGACGAGTTCATCGTCCGCGAAGCCGAAGCCTTCGAAAACACCCTCAAGACAACCTGGCCCACCAAAGGCAAGGATGCGAAGGGCTGGCTCGCGGAGGGCGACAAGACCATCGAAGCGGAAAACGCGCGCGCCGCGACCGGCGCTTTTGCCTCGTCCGCCATTCTCGACCCCGGCAACGCCGGAACCTGGCTCAAGCTCGCGCGCGCCTATCTTGCCATCGAAACCGATCAAAGCGGTGAAAAGAGAATTTTCGCCAAGAATGGCGGTTCGGCGGCTTACCTCGCCTTCGCGCGCAGCACGGCCCCGGATGCCAAGGCGCGGGCGCTTGCGGTTTTGGCCGAAAGCTTGGGCGCGCGCAACAATTGGCGGCCCGCGCTTCGGATTTATAAAATGAGCCTGGCGCTCGCGGCCGACGCGGACGTTCAGGAGGCATACGACCAAGCCTTCAACGAGCACGGCTTCCGCATGCTCAACTACACAGCCGATAATGAGTCGAACGCGCCGCGCATTTGCGTGCAATTTTCCGACAATCTCGCCAAAGGGCGCATCGAATACACCAATTATGTGACCGTGAACGGCGAGAAACCTGCATCCGTCCGCGTGAACGGCGCACAGCTTTGCGTGGAAGACCTTCTTCACGGCAAGCGCTACGAAGTGAAGGTTCGCAGCGGCATTCCCTCGACAGAGGACGATCTCTTGCCGAAGCAGGTGGAGCTGACCGTCTATATGCGCGACCGCTCGCCATCGGTTCGCATTTCTGGACGCAACTACGTCCTGCCCCGCATCGGGCAGCAGGGAATCCCGGTCATCAGCATCAACACGAAGATCGTGAAGACCTCGATTTACCGGATTGGCGACCGGGGGCTAGCGGCGGAAGTGCTCGACGGAGATTTCGAGCGCCAGCTCCAGTCTTACGAATTGAAGCGGATTGCAAATGAGAAGGGCGAGAAGCTGTGGTCGGGTGAAATGGCGGTTGCCTCGAAGCTGAACGAGGAGGTCACCACCGCTTTTCCGGTCGACACGCTTCTGCCGAACCTGAAGCCCGGCCTTTATGTCATCGCTGCGAGCGCGGGCGAGGAGAATGCGAAACCGGCCGAAAGCGCAGACAATGAAAATGACGACAGCGAGGACTACGGCACGAAGGCGACGCAATGGTTCGTCGTTTCCGATCTCGGCCTGACCGCATTTTCGGGCGCCGATGGTGTGCATGTTTACGCGCGCTCTCTGGCGACGGCCGAGCCCGTCGCAAACGCCGAGATCCGCCTCATCGCCCGCAATAACGAAGTTCTTGGCACCATTAAGACCAACGATGAGGGCGCGGCGCTGTTCGAGGCGGGCCTCTCCCATGGCACAGGCGGTCTCGCGCCGGCGCTTGTCGTCGCCCGCGGGGCGGAAAACGATTACGGCTTCCTCGATATCACCAAGCAAGCTTTCGATTTGTCGGATCGCGGCGTTGGCGGGCGGACGCCTCCGGGCCCGCTCGATGCCATGGTTTTCACCGAGCGCGGTGTCTACCGCCCAGGCGAGAACGTGTATGCGACCGCGCTCTTGCGCGACGCGGCTGCCAATGCCGTTCAGGGCACGCCGCTTATTCTCAAGCTGTTCCGTCCCGACGGCGTGGAGGACAGGCGCCAGCTGCTCGCCGATCAGGGGCATGGCGGACGGAGCTGGCAAATTACCCTGGCCGAAACCGCGATGACGGGCGCATGGCGTCTTGCCGCCTTCGCCGATCCCAAAGGCGCCTCGCTCTATGAGAAGACGTTCCTCGTCGAGGATTATGTGCCCGAACGGCTGGAAATGAAGCTTAGCCCTTCGCAGCCGGTGATATCGGCGGCCGCGCCCGGAGTGATCGCGCTTTCGAGCCGTTATCTTTATGGCGCGCCAGCCTCCAATCTCGGCCTCGAAGGCGAGATGACCATATCCGCGTCCAATGAGATCGCCGGATTTCCAGGGTTTCGCGTTGGCCAGGAAAGCGAGAAATTCACCGCCGTTCGCAAAGACCTCGAAGCCTTGCCAAACACCGATGCGACGGGCGCGGCTTCGCTGTCCATCGCGCTGCCCGATCTGCCGCAGACCTCGAAACCGCTGAACGCGGATGTCACGATTCGCTTGCGCGAGCCCAGCGGCCGCGCGCTCGCCGAGCGAACCGCTTTGAAGGTCAATACGGGAAAAAGCTTCATCGGCGTGAAGCCGCTCTTCGATGGCTCCGTCGCCGAAGGCGCGCCGGCTGAGTTCGAGGTGGTTGGCATCGGCCCGGACGGCAAGCAAGTTGCGCTCACCGGCCTGAAATGGGAGCTGCAACGGGTCGAAAGCCAGTTCCAATGGTATAGCCGCGACAATCGCTGGTCCTACGAGCTCATCACTTACGAGAACCGCGTTGCCGGCGGCAGCGTTGACACGTCCGTTTCGGGCACGATCCGGATCAAGGCGCCTGTCGAAGCGGGAGCATACAGGCTCGACATCACCTCCGCCACGGCCCAAGGCCCGGCAACGAGCCTTTCGTTCTCCGCGGGCTGGTACACCTCGGAAGCATCCGACACGCCCGAGATTTTGAATATTGCGCTCGACCGCGCCTCCTACCGGCCGGGCGACGCGTTGAAAGTGCAGGTTTTGCCGCACATGGCGGGCGAGGCGCTCGTTGCGATTGTCAGCGACCGGGTGCTGGCAACCCAAATGATCAGGGTCAGTGCGTCGGGCGGGACGGCAAGCTTTAAGGTCGACCCCGCCTGGGGACCCGGCGCTTATGCAACGGCAATTGCCTACCGGCCCATGGATAGCATCGCAAAACGCATGCCGAGCCGCGCCGTTGGCACGAAGTGGATCCCGCTCGATACCAAACCGCGGACCTTATCCGTGGCACTCGATACACCGCCCTCCGTGCGCCCGGCTGGCCCGGTCACGGTGTCGGCCACTGTTTCCGGCCTCGACGCGGGCGAGAACGCGACGCTTGTCATATCGGGCGTCGATCTCGGCATCCTGCAAATCACCCGGTACAAGACACCCAAGCCCGGTGCCTACTTCTTCGCTCAGCGCCGCCTCGGCCTTGAGATGCGCGACCTCTACGGCAAGCTCATCGATGGCATGCAGGGCGTGCGCGGCGCGGTCCGCTCGGGCGGCGACGAAGGCGGCCTCGAAATGGCTGGACGGCCGCTCGCGGAAGTGCCGCTCGCTGTCTATTCCGGGCCCTTGCAAACCGATGCAAATGGAAATGCCAAGGTGACCTTCACGCTGCCGGCCTTCAACGGGACGATGCGGCTCGCGGCGCAGGTTTGGACCGCTTCCAAGCTCGGTCACGGTGAAAAGGATGTGATCGTGCGCGACACCGTCGTTGCCCAGGCGACGCCGCCCAAATTCCTGTTGCTTGGCGACAGCTCGAACGTGCATCTCAGCATCGAGAATGTAGAGGCGCCCGCTGGTAATTACACACTGAAGGCGAAAGCCGATGGCGGCATCGAGATTATGGGGCCTGCCGAGCGTAATTTATCGCTCGATCTGAATAAGCGGATTAGCCAGACGATCTCGATCCGGGCAGCGTCCGCCGGCGATGCTCACGTATCCTTTGCGCTTACGGGTCCAGGCGATGTGGCGATAGAGCGGAGCTATGCGATCCCGGTCGAGCCGCCGGCGCCCAATGTCCGCCGGCAGACGAACCAGCTCTTGGCCGCATCCACGGGCTCGCTGCGGGTTGGGCCCGAGTTGATCCGCGATCTCGTCCCCGCGACCGCGAAGATATCGGTCTCGGCTAGCCGCACCGCTTCCTTCGATGTGCCGGGCCTGCTTATCGCGCTCGACCGCTATCCATTCGGCTGCGCGGAGCAAACCACGAGCCGGGCACTTCCGCTTCTCTATTACGACGAGGTCGCCTCGCGCGCGCATCTCAGCAAGGAACCGAAAGCGAAGCCCGCAATAGAAAAAGCCATCGCCCGCCTCTATGAGATGCAATCCTCCTCCGGCGGGTTCGGCCTTTGGGGTCCCTCATACGAGGATGTATGGCTGACGGCTTATGTCACCGACTTTTTGACCCGCGCCAAGGAGAAGGGCTTCGCCGTCCGCGATACGAACTATGACATAGCCCTCGACCGGCTCAAGAACGCCGTCAATAACACCCGCGATTTCAAATCGGGCGGCGAGACGCTTGCCTATTCGCTTTATGTGCTGGCGCGGGCGGGCCGCGGCGTGCTCGGCGACTTGCGCTACTACTCGGACACGAAGATCGATGCGTTCTCGACGCCCATCGCGAAGGCGCAGCTTGCCGCAGGGCTAGCCATGCTCGGCGATAAGGAACGCTCCGCTCTGACGTTCAATGCGGCGCTTGCCTCGCTCTCCAAACCGGACGAGGCGGTGCCGCTTGCTGGGCGCCAAGATTACGGCACCTCGCTGCGCGATGCGGCGGCCGTGCTCGCTCTGATGGGCGAAGGCGGTGCCACGGCGCCGCAGATCCAAAAGGCGTTCGGCATCGTCACGAAGCTTAGGGCGCAGCAGAAAGAGACCACAACGCAGGAAAGCCTCTGGCTCCTGCTCGCGGCCCGCACGCTCGACGCCCAGAACAAGGACCTCACGCTTGAAGTCAACGGAGCGCCGGTGAAGGGATCGTTCCAAACCGTCATCAGCGGAAGCGATCTCGCGGCCAGCGCGGCGGCTAACATACCGGTCATCAATGTGAGCGCGATGTTGCCGAACGCTT
>JBKQOR010000004.1:0-5056 GCA_052145435.1 Rhodomicrobium sp.
CATGGCGGGCCAAAGCCTCTGAAATCTCGGGCGCATGCCTATCGATCTCGATTTCCGGGTCCCCATCTTCTCCGCCGCCACGTTTAGGTCCAGCTGCCGTCATAAAAGCCAAGCTCCTTTTTCGCTCGTGGGCAGCTCGAAGGGCCGCGTATGCATGAGCCACAGCCACTCCGCCTGCCCTCGCAGCGCTTCCTCTCCAAGCCCCTCAATCCAAGCTAAAGCCACAGCGTGTTGAGGGGCATTCTCACCGTAGCGCGCTCTCGTGCCCACCGCATATTGCTCGGCTCGATGAAGGGCCACGAGGCGGCCGTAAAGGGCCTGAAGCTCGATGTCGCCCGGCGATTGGGCGAGCGTGGGCGGCTGGGCGGCGATCGCAAACAATATCGACAGGAGAAATAACTTCCACCACCGCAGCCACATCGCTCGCCTGAGTCCGTTTTGTGAATTGCATTGAAATAAAGTCAAAACGATTACTAGCCATCAAGCGAGGCAAAAGTTTGGTTATCAGAGCCGAAGAGGGCGATCCGTAGAACCTATTGTTACGATGCTCTGCGGCAGTTTGCACAATATGTCCCTGCCGGGCCAATTACTGGATTCCCGCCTTCCGCGGGAATGACGGTTGAGAGCCTCGGGCGAAGCGGTCCGGCAATTTAATTTCGTTACACGCTCGACGTCACAAGACAAAGCACGAGGCTCCATCACCCCCTGCAAAAAATCTGCGGCTCGGCAGGCAGGTTACTTAGAACTTGCGCTCGGTAGGCCGGACTTGACATTCGAACGGGATGGTAAAGGTGGAATTGGTTAGGGTCCCGGTATAGCGATCGATTTTCCAGGCTTCGTAGCCCTGCAGGCCATAAGTTATATTATCGTCAGTTACTTTTACGAAATTCCTGCGGCCGGGCGCGCTTGTTTCGCCGTCGGTATATTCGAATATTTTGCCATCCCCCTCGTGCACCATTTTTACATATTTCTTCGTCATGTCGATGGTGATCGACATGAACCTCAGCGGCTCGAATATACCGATATCGTGGCGGGCTGCCCGGCAGCTGAGCCGCGTAGGGCTGGGCTCAGCTTTCGCGGGGGCTGCCGCCGTCTTTGCCGGTTCAGGGTTCGCCGCGGCCGGTTCGCCTTGGCCGTGAGCCATGAAACCCAAATAAGCGGGTACGAAAAGTACCCTCATCCAAAAAGCCGCACGGCTAATCATCGCTGGCATACCTCGTTGGCCAGCTTATTCTACAGCCGGGGATTGCCGCCGGCAAACCGGGGCCGCGAACGTGCTTAAGCAGCGATCAACGCCCGGATCTTATCGGCAGAAAGCGCGATGAAAATCCCAGCGGCGAAATAGAACATATCCCCTTTCAGGCCGTAGCGCAGCCGGTCCTTGAGCGGCGGGAAAAATGCGTGCGCCCAGCTTTTGTGGATCGTGAGCGATTTGTAGGCCGTGTACGCGAAGCTCGCAATCATCTGCAGCGCCTTGATAATCACGAACAGCCCCACAAACATGAGCGCGTCGTACACATAGCCCATAATCATTGAAACACTCCCTGGTAAACGGACAACGCCGGCGCCTCGGCAGAGTCCGCAAAAGCCCATCCCCGTGAAAACGGCCGTCCTGGTTTTGCGGTAAAACTCTGCGAAAACGAAAGATCCTAAGCAGGCATGCGCCGGCTAGGCCAACGGATGCCTGCTTAGCCGTTACCGCGAAGCCCTGGCAGCGTAAAGGCGCAATTATGCCGGAAGTCACGATGCCCCCAAAGGCAATGCCGCATTTTGGCTTGAGGACGCCGGGCACGGAGCAGCCGCCCTCGCTCTAAAGATTCCCTGTTCCAGAGTTCGACAGTTTAAGTTACGTTCTTCGGAGATTGCGCAACCTAAGTGGGATCGGGGCAAATCATGGAAACTGCACAGCGCATTCACCCCCTCATTCTGACGCTGGCTCTTGCTCTACTGTTGGTTTCACACAGCACAGGCGCACTCTCCCAGAGTTGCTTCCAGGCTGTGCCAGCCACTGCAAACCGCATCGTGGGCAACTCGGACGCGTCGGCCACCCAATGGCCCGGCATCGCGGCATTGATCGAAAAGGACCCGTTCACGAAGATCGAGAAGTTTTTTTGCGGCGGTAATGCCGTCGCTAAGGACTGGGTTCTTACCGCGGCCCATTGCGTTTACGGCATAAAGCCAAATTCTTATGGGCAATTTGTGGATTACGATGGAAGCGTGCTCAAAATCGCTATCGGCGTTACCGACCTTGCCGCGGCGAAAGATGAGGATTTCTACGAGCCTGCCGGCATCCAAATATATCCGGGTTACACGGACGCCGAGCACGACGGCAAGGACATAGCTCTCATCCATCTCAGCCGGCCTTATGCCGGCACTTGCGCCAGTCCAGGACGGTTCGTCGATGAAAATGGCGGCAAGTATCTTCGCGTGGCCGGTTTCGGCCGCGACGGGCAAGAGGAAAAACCTTTTTACAGGGGCGGCGGTTCAATCGAAGTGCTGGCACCGTCGCGCTTTTTAAGAAATGTGCCCATACCTTCAGTTCCATTGAACAGGTGCCGGACGACCTGGGCCTCCATAGGATGCGGCACAAAGCCCTGCTATTTGACAGACGCCCAGCTTTGCGCCGGCAGTGTGTATGAGCATGAGGATGCCTGCCAAGGCGACAGCGGCGGCCCGCTTATGGCTATGGACCCCAAAAGCTCCTGCCCCGTGCTTGTTGGACTCGTGAGCTGGGGTCCGAAGAGGTGCGGCGAGCTGGACCATTACGGCGTATACTCCAATCTTTCCGCCTATCAAGAATGGATCGACCGGGTAACGGCGCACGCTATCGCCTTCAAAGACGTGCCGCCCGTCCAGCTTAGCCAGCAGCAAGAAGACCTGCTCGCTACAATGGATAAATTGCTCGACCCCGCAAAGGGACACATCAAGATATTCGCGTCGCTTAAAGATGCGAAAGTGGGCACCCCCTTTACATTGAAAGTCGCAAGCGAGGTAGCTGGCCGGATGCTAATTATTTCGGTCGAGACGAGCGGCAATGTCATTCAGGTTTTCCCGTTCGTAAAAGAACAGATCGAAAGCACGGAGGTAAAACCCGGCGTGATGACCTATCTGCCGCCTGCAGATCTTCACATGCATTTTTATACGAGCAAGCATCCGGGAGAAGCGCAGCTCATCGCGATATTGGTACCACCGTCCTTTCCTCTCGGAAAAACGCTCGAGCTCACCAGATTTTTGGCCGAACCAGGAAAAGACCTATACAACGTCGAGTTGAACGAACATGAGAAGGTCGAATATCTCATGACGATTATCCAAATGATCGAAACCACTGCGAAGGAAGGTGGACCGGGGAGCGATGCTAATTTCGACGGCTGGGGATACGACAAGATTACGTATCAGGCGAGGTAGTGCGTATACATCGGCTTTTTTTAAGGAGAAACGTACAATGCGCAGGATGATACTTATCTGCGGCATGCTGCTTTCGGCCGGAATCGCGATGTTGAGCTTCAGTGCGCTTGCCGGTGAGGACAGGACACGGGATATCCGGTGCGACGACGGCTATCATTGGGACGACAAGCTCAAACAATGTGTACGTGACAAAACTAAATAATTAATGCCGCGGGCACCTTCCGCTGGCGCAGGTCTCCATTCCAACCTTCTAGTAGGCTAACTCTTCATCGGCAAAGCGCGCTGCGCCTATCAATGCGCAGTCTTCTATTTGGGAAGCATCTGCCGCGCGATAGCGGCGAGCCAGCCCGTATCGGTGCCAACGGATATCACCTGCCAGCCAGCCGCCGCCATTTGCTTCGCATAATCCATGTCGTTGGCGAAAATGGCAGTGGTTATCCCCTGTGCCACCGCCCGCCTGCGCACATGCTCGATGGCTTCCAGCAGCTTCGGCGAGCGGATGTCCCGATCCTGGCCTCGCGACATCGAGATGGCCAGATCGTTCGGCCCGATACAGATCATGTCGAAGCCTTGCACGGCGCAAATGGCATCGATATTCTCCACCGCGCGCGCCGTCTCGATCTGGCCGGAAGCGATCGTCCACGCATTGGCAGACGCGAAATAATCGCCCTCGATCAGAAGCCTCGCGCGGTAAGGCCCGATGCTCCGGCCGCCAAGCGGAGGATATTTGACCGCGCGCACGAGGCGCTGGGCGTCTTCCGGCGTTTCCACCATCGGCACCATCACGCCTTGCGCGCCTGCGTCGAGCGCACGCCCAATGAGCCCATAGTCCAGCTGCGCCACCCGAACCATAGCCGGAACGCCAGCCGCCTTCGCCGCTGTCAGGCACCCCACGAGCTCCGTGTGACCGCCCGCGCCATGCTGCTGATCGATCATCACCGCGTCCCACCCGGCATCGGCCGCGATCTCGACGCCGAGCGGCAGTCCAAGGCCGAGCCATGCGTTGTACACGGGCTTGGCTTCCGAAAGGAGCGTGCGGAAATCGGGTCTTGCGGATGTCGCCATGATTGCGTTCCTCGATCTGAAACGAAGCGAGCGGAAAGCGCTCGCCAAGCCGCGGTGTCCAGGGGAGTTAAACTGCCGTTAACCTAAGATCTTCGCCTTTCTTGCCCGCTTTGCAACGCCGATGCCGTTTCCTTTCATGCCGCAATTATAGAGAAAGCACCTTGGGAAAGCTTTAATTTGAGCTAACATACGGATATAATTGATTGTTTTTCTGCTGCGCCGTAAAGCCGACCCAAGGTGTATTAACGCTCAACTGAATCGTAGATTAAGTTTCATGGCTAACTGGGGCCCAAAATGATAATTAACGGACTTTCAGGACTCCACTTTTGCAGGTAAAAACGCGAAAAAACGCGATTTTTGCGCGGAAATGCCATTTAATGCCCGCCGCGTTTACCATCGCGGCATTAACCATGGCGGGGCGCTACGAAGATGCGCTCACGGTCTTGACTGAAACCCACACAACAGGCCGGGAGCGGCTGAATGAGGAGAGGCGCCGGATCGTCTCCTGCCACGGGATAAGCGGGAGTGGCGTTGGTTTCAGAAAGGCGGATATGCTATCATGCCATGCATGACCGAGACACTCGAA
>JBKQOR010000005.1:0-4128 GCA_052145435.1 Rhodomicrobium sp.
TCGATGTGCTGGGTCAAAGAAAAACAAGGCGCATTCCAGCACCGGCGGGCCGGCAAAAATAACTTCGCCACAGCAAGGCTTCGACTCCTTCACATTTCGAACAATTAAACCTGCTTCATCGGGCAAGGTTTAACCAATCCTGCCTGCATTCGCTGCAGGCTTCGACTTGAGTACGCATCGAAGTTCCACCATGAGATCAGTGTCAAAACCAGGTTCTCTCATCACACGCAGTGTAAAGATTACAATTTTATCGAGTCTGGCCGCGTTTTTGGCCTTATGCTCGAGTGCGGGCGCGGAGGTTCTTGTCTCTCGCTACGTTGTGAGCCTCGCTGGCGTCCGCGTTGGCGATGCCATTCTGCATACAACCTTGAGCGCAAAGCGTTACAAGGTGACGGTTTCGGCCGATGTGGGCATGCTGCTCCTCAACACAAAGATCCAGGGAGAGGCGCTGGGCGCGCGAGCTGGCGCGAAGCTGACGCCGGAGCATTTCCGGATGGTTGCATCCGGCGGCGAGGAAGGTTCGGTCGACACGCATTTCGGGGGCGCGGCCGCCAAGGGCGCAAAAGTCCCTCCGCAATTACAAGGGGTATTCGATCCGCTCTCAGCGCTGCTTGTCACGTCTCTCCGGCCTGTATCTCCGCCGGCTCATCCGTGTCATAGCGTTCTCCCCATACTCATGGGCCGCGTCCGGTTCGACGTGAGCTTGCATCCCAAACCGGCAACGGAAGCCACGGCTACACTGGTAATCTGCCAGGCTGACGATACCGGCCGGCAAGCTCCTACGATGGAAATCGCTTTCATGAGACTTTTGAAGCCTCAGTTCTGGTTAGTTGAGCACTTATCGTTTCAAACGCCGAATGGGACTATGAGTATCGACCGGGTAGAAACCGCTGTTTCGCAATCGTAGCTCAGCATAGCTCCTGCGCCCCAACGGCATGGCTGAATTGACACAGATCAAGGACAGTGCTGGCCTCCTGCTGGATTTGTGCTACAGTTCACGCTGTGCTTTCCGTACGGGCGGAGGGGGACGTTGGGGCCGAGGTTAGATCACGGACTGCCAGTCAGGGGCCGCAACGCGCTTCAGCGCGAGGCCGCCGCCTTTGGCGTTCTGGTCCTCGTCCTCAATATTCTTATAGGCTCGCTCTCCCATTCGCATTCTGAAAGCGCACACGGGCTGGCGCTTGCCGAACACGGCGGCAAGATGGCCATTTGCTCCAGCGGCCGGATGGTCTTCGCGCGCGAGGATGGCGTTCCGGTCACTGGCCAATCCGATAAGCCTCAGCACCAGAAGCACGAATGCAACTGCTGCGTGTTGATGCAATCGAGCGCTGTACTGCCTCCGCCGCCATCGGCGCCGGCGCCCGCCGAACTTACCGCCGTTCAAATTATGCGGCCGGGCGCAACGCGGCATTCCGGCGCCGCAGCCATTCCCACGCGCCGCAATCGCGGCCCTCCCTCGCAAGCCTAGCATAGCCGGGCTCTCCCGGCTCAACCGCGATTCTGCGTGGGTTGCATGGTAAGTCGCGCTCAAGACTTATCGCCTATTCTCTCGGTTTTGCGGCTGTTGCGAAGCGCTCCGGCAAGCGGCTCACCCCGCTACGGGCCGGAAGGCGATGGAATTCATACGGGAAGGTAAAAAGTGCTAAACAATCATGGTCATAGACCGTCTCCGATTACGCACGGAGGCATTCGCTCCGCGCTTACGGGCGAGCAATTGCGGAAGCTTGAGGCAGCATCTCGCCGGAGAACCTTCAAAGCGGGCGAACTCATATTCAAAGAGGGCGATAAACCCGCCCACACATTCGTTGTGATTTCCGGCGCGCTCAAGCTCACCAAGGTCCATCCGGATGGAGAAGGACACATCATCGGTCTTATGTTCGCCGACGATTTGCTCTGCGGAACGTTCAAGCCCCGGCACAGCTGCTCGGCCGAGGCGGCCACAGACCTTGAGCTTTGCGCGATACCGGTTGGAGCGCTTTCCGGGCTGCTCAAAGAAGCTCCGCAACTTGAGCGCGTCTTGTTCCAAGCGGCGTTGAAGGAGCATGAAGCCTACAACGACTGGATGCTCTTGCTGCGAGGCTGCACGGCTTATCAGCGCGTGGCAGGGTTTCTGCGGCTGCTCGCGAAGCGCGTGCAGCCCAAGGCAGCCAGTGCGCAAAAAGATGGCTTGGTTCCGGTTAAGTTCACTCTGCCTCTTTCGCGCGCGGAAATCGCCGGCTTCCTCGACATCACAATCGAGACAGTTAGCCGTCAGCTAACGTTGATGAAAAAGAAGTCGGTTATCGAGCTACCAAGCAGCCGCGATAGCCGCGAGGTGATCGTCCCCGACGTCTGGCGTTTGGGCGCTCAGGCGGCGAGCGGCTTTTCCGGCAGCGGAGGCCCCGCGATGCTTCAGTAGCTTCGCCGGCGTCAAGCGATGGGTTTCCGGCCGGCATCCCGCCCGGGCGAGCAACGCTAAGGTTTTTCTCCTGGGGCTTTACCGGCGCCACAATCATATCGCCGGTGCCCGCAAACTATTGGAATATGGCGCGCGAGCATTCTGTGCGCCTCCCACAAATCGCCGGCTGCCATAGGCCCCAAGCGCGCCCGCCGTCGGTGGACATGGCGCTACAACAACGCTCAAATGCCGGCATCTTTCAAGATCCCGGATACGGCGCGAGCGGACAGGATGAGGGGGACTGAGGAACCAATCAACCGGATTTCGTGTGACACCCGAACGGTTCAACCTCGATGTTTCCATCGGCTTCTGGCCATGGTTATCACCGGCAGGCTCGCGAGCGCGACCGGCGGCTTTGCCGGCGCCGCACTCGTCTTTTTCGCACCCATCGTGCTCAACAACCCTGCCGGCGCCGTCGCTGTCAGTCTCGGCTGCAATTCGGCGGAGAGCTGCGCGCGCGCATTCCACTTATCCTTTACGGCCAGCTTGTCGCGGGCTTTCTATTGTTCGAACCGTTGGGCCTCGCCAAAATACGGGATAATGTCCGCAATTATTTCCTGGTCTGGCCATTCCATCATGCCAGGCACAAATGACTGGTATATACTACCTTAGAGCCGTGGCGCTTCTGCCTCTGGGCCGGCGGTTCCACCGCAAGAAAAAAAATAACGGGAGGATTTCATGAAACGTCTCACAGGATACTTTGCTCTTGCGGCCCTGGTGCTTCTTGGAACCGGCGGCGCAAATGCTGAAACGGCACCGATCGAAGTTGGCGCGGCGCTAGATTTCACGAAAGTATATACGTTCGTTTCGAGCGAATACAGCCAAGGCCAGCGCGACTACATCTCGCTTCTCAATTCACGCGGCGGGATCAAGGGAACGCCGGTGAAGCTTATCACCGTTGACACGGGCAACGAGCCGCAACGCGGCATCGAGGCCTATGAGCGCTTCAAGAATGAAGGCGCCGTGCTCGTCGATTTCCTATCCACGCCGGTTTCCCGCGCGATTGTTCCGCAGGCGCTGGCCGACGGAATGAACGTGATCACCGCGTTCCACGGCCGCTCCGACGCGGCGGATGGTTCGGTGTTTCCAACCATCTTCCCCATGACGCCTGCTTACTGGTCGCAGGCCGCCAATATCGTGAAATATATCCACGATAAGGAAGGCGGCGTTCTCAAGGGCAAGAAGATCGTTCTCGTTCATATCGATAGCCCCTTCGGCACGGAGCCTATCCCCGTCTTCGAGAAGCTCGCCGAAAAGCTAGGCTTCGTCTTCAGCGAGGTTGGCTACCCTTCACCCGGAGACGAGCAATCGGCGCAGTGGACGCAAGTGCGGCAGGAGCGGCCCGATTGGGTCGTGCTCTGGGGCGCCGGCGGCGGTCAGCCCAACTCGGTGCGCGAGGCGCTGAAAAACGGGATCGCACCCAATAGAATCGTGTCGGTGATCTGGCTTTCCGAGACCGATATGGGCATTGCCGGTGCCGATGCGGGCAAGGGCATCGCACGCTTCGAGGGCGTGGCGTCCGGCAAGAAGCCGGTGATTCAGGCGATCGAGAACGAGGTGATCAAAAAGGGCAAAGGTGCCGGCGACGCGAGCAAGGTTGGCAGCAGCTATTACAATATCGGCGTTGCGACCATGGCCTTGTTCGCCGAAGGCGCCCGGCTCGCGCTTGATAAGGAAGGGGCGCCTCTGAC
>JBKQOR010000006.1:0-17561 GCA_052145435.1 Rhodomicrobium sp.
CGCGCGAGGTCGCGGCCGTAGCACTTGCCGCAAATGCCGTTTTTCAGCTCGCAAGTTAGCGCGGAGCGGATGCGGACCTCTTGGACTTGGGCTTCGTCGAGCAGGTGGGCTTGGGCCTCATCGATCAGATCGCCAGCCTTGACAAGAACTACACCTGTAGACGGATGAGTCACGTCATCGGCGGGCACGCGTCCGAGAATGCGGTCGCCAATGGAAACTAGGACCTCACCGGAATCGATGACGGCGCCGAGTTTGATGCCCTTATCCGTTCCGCAATCGTGCTCCGTTATGATACAATCTTGCGCCACGTCGACAAGGCGGCGGGTGAGATAACCCGAGTTCGCGGTCTTAAGCGCCGTGTCGGCAAGCCCCTTGCGCGCACCGTGCGTCGAGTTGAAGTATTCGAGCACCGACAGCCCCTCCTTGAAGTTGGAGATGATCGGCGTCTCGATGATCTCGCCGGAGGGCTTGGCCATGAGGCCGCGCATGCCGGCGAGCTGGCGCATTTGTTTCTCGGAGCCGCGGGCGCCGGAGTGCGCCATCATGTAGACGGAGTTGATGGGCTTTTCGCGGCCCGTCGCCTTATCGTACTGAATGGCCGAGATGCGGTCCATCATTTCCTTGGCGATGCGGTCGGTGCATTTCGCCCAGGTATCGACGACCTTGTTGTATTTCTCCATCTGCGTGATCAGGCCGTCGTTGTATTGCTGCTCGTAGTCGAGAACGAGTGCTTCGGTGTCGGCGATGATCTTCTTCTTGGTCTCGGGGACGAGCATGTCGTCTTTGCCGAAGGAGATGCCTGCCTTATAGGCGTGGTGGAAGCCGAGGCTCATGATCCGGTCGCAGAAGATAACCGTCTCCTTCTGCCCGCAAGAGCGATAGACCGCGTCGATGATGCGCGCGATGTTCTTCTTGGTCAGAAGCCTGTTCACGAGGTCGAAGCTTATCCCGGCGATCTTAGGGAGATGTTCGGCCAGGATCATCCGGCCCGGCGTGGTGTCGTAGACCTTCGAGAAAGGTTTGCCGTTCTCATCGACGCCCTTGTAGCGGCCTTTGATCTTCGCGTGCAGCGTGACCGTCTTCGCCGCCAAGGCATGCTGTATTTCCGACACGCTCCCAAAAATGCGCCCCTCGCCCGGCTCCTTTTCCATGATCATGGACAAGTAGTAGAGACCCAGAACGATGTCCTGGCTCGGCACGATGATCGGGCCGCCATTCGCGGGATGAAGGATGTTGTTGGTCGACATCATCAGCACGCGCGCCTCAAGCTGCGCTTCGAGGCTGAGCGGGACGTGGACGGCCATTTGGTCGCCGTCGAAGTCGGCGTTGAACGCCGCGCAAACCAGCGGATGAAGCTGGATCGCCTTGCCTTCAACAAGAATGGGCTCGAAAGCTTGAATACCGAGCCGGTGCAGTGTCGGTGCGCGGTTCAGAAGCACCGGATGCTCGCGGATCACCTCGTCGAGGATGTCCCAAACCTCCGGCCGCTCCTTCTCCACCAGCTTCTTGGCCTGTTTCACGGTCGCCGAATAGCCTTGCGCGTCGAGGCGCGAATAGATGAACGGCTTGAACAGCTCTAGCGCCATTTTCTTCGGCAAACCGCACTGATGCAGCTTAAGTTCGGGGCCGACCACAATCACCGAGCGGCCCGAATAGTCCACGCGCTTGCCGAGCAGGTTCTGCCGGAAGCGGCCCTGCTTGCCCTTCAGCATGTCGGCGAGCGACTTCAACGGACGTTTGTTCGCGCCCGTGATGACACGGCCGCGGCGGCCGTTGTCGAACAGCGCGTCGACGGCTTCCTGCAGCATGCGCTTCTCGTTCCGGATAATGATGTCCGGCGCGCGAAGCTCGATCAGGCGCTTCAAGCGATTGTTGCGGTTGATGACGCGGCGGTAAAGGTCGTTCAGATCCGAGGTCGCAAACCGGCCTCCGTCGAGGGGAACGAGCGGACGCAGCTCCGGCGGAATGACCGGGATGACCTTCATAATCATCCATTCCGGCCGGTTGCCGGACATGATGAACGCTTCAATGACCTTTAGGCGCTTCGCAAGCTTCTTCGGTTTCAGCTCGGTCGTCGCCTCGGCGATCTCCTGGCGGATCTGCTCGCGCATCTGATCGAGGTTGAGCGCCATGAGCATGTCCCGCACGGCCTCGGCGCCGATGCCGGCGTGGAACGCATCCTCGCCGTACTCTTCCTGCGCTTTGAGGTAATCCTCCTCCGACAAAAGCTGGCCGGCCTTGAGCGGGGTAAGGCCGCTCTCGATCACGACATAATTCTCGAAGTAGAGCACGCGCTCGAGATCCTTCAGCCCCATATCGAGCAGGAGGCCGATTCGCGACGGCAGCGACTTCAGGAACCAGATATGCGCCACGGGCGAGGCTAGCTCGATGTGCCCCATGCGGTCGCGCCGCACCTTGGTGAGCGTCACCTCCACGCCGCATTTTTCGCAGATGACGCCCTTATACTTCATCCGCTTGTATTTGCCGCAGAGACACTCGTAGTCCTTGATCGGACCGAAAATCCGCGCGCAGAAAAGGCCATCCCGCTCGGGCTTGAAGGTGCGGTAATTAATCGTCTCAGGTTTCTTGATCTCTCCATACGACCAGGAAAGAATTTTCTCCGGGCTTGCGATGGAGATGCGAATCTGGTCGAATACCTGAGTCTGCATCTGCGGGCTGAAGAGATTCGCGATCTCTTGATTCATTCGTCGCTCCTATGAGCCGCCCCCGCGGCGTGTTCGGCTTGCTTGTCCGTTTAGCGGACCGCGAGGCATGGGCGCCTCGTCTAGCTTTATCAAAACGGCTGTCACGGACACCGGCGAACCGGTGCCCGTTCTATTTCTACTCCGCGGCCTGGTGCGAAGGGCGAGACCTCTTCGGCAGCGCGAATTGCGGAGGCCGTGGCGCGGACTGTGCCGGCTGCACCTCAATGGCCGGTGCCCGGCTCTGTTTCAGCTCGACGTTCAAGCCCAGCGCGCGCATTTCCTTGACGAGCACGTTAAAGCTTTCTGGCACGCCGGCTTCGAAGGTATCGTCGCCGCGGACAATGGCTTCGTAGACCTTGGTGCGGCCAGCGACGTCGTCGGATTTGACCGTCAGCATCTCCTGAAGCGTGTAGGCAGCACCGTACGCCTCGAGCGCCCACACTTCCATTTCACCGAAGCGTTGCCCGCCGAACTGAGCCTTTCCGCCCAGCGGCTGCTGGGTGACGAGACTGTACGGTCCGATCGAGCGCGCGTGGATCTTGTCGTCCACAAGGTGATGGAGTTTAAGGAGGTACTTATAGCCTACCGTTACCTTCCGGTCGAATGCCTCGCCCGTGCGTCCGTCATGGAGCGTGACCTGACCGGAGGTGTCGAGACCCGCCGCCTTCAACATTTCCACGATATCGGCTTCGCGCGCGCCGTCGAAAACGGGCGTCGCCACCGGCACGCCCTTGCCAAGGTTCTCGGCAAGCTCGACGAGCTGGCTATCCTCAAGCGAGGTAACCGCCTCGTCGTTCCGGTAAGCCTTGGCGACCGCCGCACGCAGTTCCTGTGCGCGGTTCTGCTCACGGTAGACCTCAAGCGCCTGGTTAATCATGCGCCCGAGGCCGCGCGAAGCCCAGCCGAGATGGGTTTCCAAGATCTGCCCAACATTCATGCGGCTTGGAACGCCGAGCGGATTCAGAACGATATCGACCGGCGTGCCGTCCTCAAGATATGGCATATCCTCAACAGGCACGATGTGGCTAACCACACCTTTGTTACCGTGCCGGCCCGCCATCTTGTCGCCCGGCTGGATCTTGCGTTTCACCGCGACAAAGACCTTAACCATCTTCATGACGCCAGGAGGCAGCTCGTCGCCCCGCTTCAGCTTGTCGATTTTATCGACGAAGCGCTGTTCGAGACGCTTCTTTGCGTCATCATATTGACGGCGGATAGCCTCGATGCCGGCCATCGCTTGCTCTTCTTTGAGCGCGATGTCCCACCATTGGCTGCGCGGCACGTCGCTCAAGAGCTCCTCATTGATATCGGAGCCTTTCCGCAAGCCCTTGGGGCCGCGGGCAACTTCCTTGCCCATGAGAATATCGCGCAACCGGCCGTAAACGTTCCGGTCGAGGATGTGCAATTCGTCGTCACGGTCTTTGGCGAGCCGCTCGATTTCCTCGCGCTCGATCGCCATGGCACGCTCGTCCTTCTCGACGCCGTGCCTGTTGAAGACGCGGACCTCGACGACCGTGCCGGCAACGCCGGGCGGCAAGCGCAAAGAGGTGTCGCGCACGTCTGAGGCCTTCTCGCCGAAGATGGCGCGAAGCAGCTTCTCCTCCGGCGTCATCGGGCTCTCGCCCTTCGGCGTGATCTTGCCGACGAGAATGTCGGCCGGCTGGACCTCGGCTCCAATATAGACGATGCCCGCTTCATCGAGGTTCTTCAGGGCTTCTTCCGAGACGTTCGGAATGTCGCGCGTGATTTCCTCCGGCCCAAGCTTCGTGTCGCGCGCCGAGACCTCGAACTCCTCGATGTGGATCGAGGTGAAGACGTCGGTGGAGACGATACGCTCGGAGAGCAGGATCGAGTCCTCGAAATTATAGCCCTGCCAGGGCATGAAGGCGACCAGCACGTTTTTGCCGAGCGCCAGATCGCCGAGGTCGGTCGAAGGCCCGTCCGCGATAATGTCGCCCTTCTCGACCCTATCGCCAACCCGGACCAGCGGCCGCTGGTTGATGCAGGTGTTCTGGTTCGAGCGCTGGAACTTGCGTAAGTTGTAGATGTCGACGCCCGACTTCGATGGATCGGTTTCATCGGTCGCGCGGATCACGATACGGGTTGCATCGACCTGGTCGATGACGCCAGAGCGTTTCGCCCCGATGGCGGCGCCCGAATCGCGCGCAACCACGCTTTCCATGCCCGTTCCGACAAGCGGTGCTTCAGCCCGGAGCAGCGGCACGGCCTGGCGCTGCATGTTCGAGCCCATGAGCGCGCGGTTCGCGTCGTCGTTCTCAAGGAAGGGGATCAGAGCAGCGGCCACCGAGACAACCTGTTTCGGCGAAACGTCGATGAAATCCGCCTTGGCCTGAGGAACGAGAGAGACGTCCCCCTGGTGACGGCAGATAATCAGCTCTTCCGCGAAGCTGTTGTCCTTGTTCAGCTTCACATTGGCTTGCGCGATGTGATAGCGGGCCTCCTCCATGGCAGAAAGGTAGACAACCTTATCGGTCACCTTTCCGTCGACGACACGGCGGTACGGGCTTTCGATGAAGCCGTATTTGTTCACGCGCGCAAAAGTCGCCAAGCTATTGATAAGGCCGATATTCGGGCCTTCGGGCGTCTCGATCGGGCAAATGCGGCCGTAATGGGTCGGATGCACGTCGCGAACCTCGAAGCCCGCGCGCTCGCGGGTCAAGCCGCCCGGCCCAAGTGCCGACAGACGCCGCTTATGGGTGATTTCGGAAAGCGGGTTGGTCTGGTCCATGAACTGGCTGAGCTGAGACGATCCGAAGAACTCGCGGACGGCCGCGCTTGCGGGCTTCGCGTTAATCAGATCCTGCGGCATGACCGTATCGATATCGACCGAGGACATGCGCTCGCGGATCGCCCGCTCCATGCGCAAGAGCCCAAGCCGGTACTGATTCTCCATCAGCTCGCCCACCGAGCGCACCCGGCGGTTGCCGAGATTGTCGATGTCGTCGACTTCGCCCCGGCCGTCGCGCAGGTCGACCAGCGTGCGGATCACCGAGATAATGTCTTCCTTCGTCAGAATGCGCATTTCGTCCGACTGCTCGATTTCGAGCCGGATGTTCATCTTCACGCGGCCGACAGACGAAAGGTCGTAGCGCTCCCCGTCGAAGAAGAGGCTCTTGAAGAGAGCTCGCGCGGCGTCCTCCGTCGGCGGTTCGCCAGGGCGCATCACGCGATAAATGTCGAAAAGCGCGTCCTGCCCGTTCTGATTTTTGTCGTTGTGCAGCGTGTTGCGGATGAAGGAGCCGGTAGTCACGTGATCGATGTCGAGCACGGGCAGTTCTTCGACATTCACAGCGCGAAGCTTTTCCAGCACCTTTACGTCAAGCTCGTCGCCAGCCTCGGCGTAAATTTCGCCCGTGGACAGATTTACAACGTCCTCGGCCAGGTAACGCCCGTGCAAAGCCTCGTCGGGGACGGCAACCGCCTTCACGTGCTCCGAAAGCTGACGGACCGCGCGAGCGTTGAGCTTCTTGCCGGCCTCGATGACGACCTCGCCGGTGTCGGCGTCGTAAATGTCTTGGGTAGCCTTCACGCCGCGCATGCGCTCGGCGATAAAGGGCGTGCGCCAGCCTTGCGATGTCGCGTTGTAAACGATGCGCTTATAGAACGTGTCGAGGATTTCCTCGTTGTCCATGCCGAGAGCATAGAGCAGCGTCGTCGCCGGCAGTTTGCGCTTCCGGTCGATGCGCGCGTAAACGATGTCCTTCGCGTCGAACTCGAAATCGAGCCAGGAGCCGCGATAGGGAATGATGCGGGCCGCAAAGAGGAGCTTGCCGGAGGAATGGCTCTTGCCGCCGTCATGATGGAAAAAAACGCCCGGCGAGCGGTGCATCTGGGAAACAATTACGCGTTCCGTGCCGTTTATAATGAAGGTACCGTTCGACGTCATGAACGGGATATCGCCCATATAGACGTCCTGCTCCTTGATGTCGCGAACGGAGCGGGAGCCTGTCTCCTCATTGACGTCGAAGGTGATAAGGCGTAACTTCACCTTTAGTGGCGCCGCATAGGTCATGCTGCGCTGCTGGCATTCATCGACGTCATATTTCGGCGGCTCGAAGTCGTAACGCACAAATTCGAGTTGCGCTTTGTCCGAAAAGTCCTTTATGGGGAATATCGAGGCAAAGACTGCCTGCAAGCCGGTGCCCGGGCGGCCGCCAACCGGCTCCTGCACCATAAGAAATTGATCGTAGGATTGCTTTTGCACCTCGATCAAATTCGGCATTTCAGCTGCGTCGGCGATATGCCCGAAGCGCTTGCGAATACGTTTACGGCCGATAAACGTCTGCGCCATTTGATCTCCTCATTTTAACCGGCGGCGGCCTTCCATCGACGCCGCGCGCGATTTGGCGTTGCGAGAAGGCCTAATTCTGGGAAGCCCACTGATATGGCGTCCCATTAACGATTTACAAGCCCTTCTTCCCATCACCGCCGCCGCTCCCTTAAATGCTAGAGGAGGGGCCGCGAACCGGAACCGGACGCCGGGCATCGAGCGTACCGGATTGGCTGGCTGGGCCGGAGCCCAGCCATGATGACGAATTTACTTAATCTCGACTTTGGCGCCCGCCGCCTCGACCTTCTTCTTGATCTCTTCGGCTTCAGACTTCGACACGGCTTCCTTGATCGCCTTGGGAGCGGCTTCCACCAGATCCTTCGCCTCTTTCAGGCCAAGACCGGTGATTGCACGCACCTCCTTAATGACGTTGATCTTCTGAGCGCCCGCCTCGGCGAGAATGACGTCGAACTCCGTCTTCTCCTCAACAACTTCGGCGGGGGCTGCAGCGCCGCCCATGCCCGGCATGGCGAACGCTGGCATAGCCGCCGCAGCGGAAACGCCCCATTTGTCTTCAAGGAGCTTCACGAGCCCGGAGACCTCAAGAACGGTCAAACCGGACAGCTCCTGATAGAGTTTTTCAAGTTTATCGGACATTTAGACCTCTAATTACAATGATTGGTTGGTGTTGGAGACCCTGCCTAGAGCCATCACGCCGCTTCTTGCTTTTCCTTGTGCGCCTGCAAGACTCTCGCAAGACTTTGCGCGGGCGCATTAAGCTGCCGCACAAGTTTGGAGCCTGGCGCGAGCAACACGCCCAACAGTTTGGAACGAAGCTCTTCCATCGACGGGATGGCGGCCAAAGCCTTCACACCGTCCGCATCCAGCGCTTGGCGCCCAAGCATGCCACCGACAATGACGAACTTGTCATTGGTCTTGGCATAATCGGCCGCCACTTTTGCCGCCGCCGTGGGGTCTTGCGCAAAAGCGATACCCGTTGGCTCAAGAAAGAGATCCGCACCCGCGCCATCTGCCGCGTTATCAAGTGCAATTTTGGCGAGACGGTTCTTGATGACTTTGAACTTCGCTCCGGCGGCGCCCATGCGGCGCCGGAGATCGCTCATTTGCGCTACGGTCATACCCTTGTAGCGCGCCACCACGACAGAGCCGCTCGTTTTGAAGATGCCGTTGAGGGACTCAACCATCTCCGTTTTTTCAGCTCTATCCACCGCTTCTCTCCAGTTCATTGGCAGGCCGCACTTATTTGCGATCCGCCGCTTCGATCACGCCGCTGCCCCGGAAAGGCGAGCGACCGCTCACTGCTGTCCCGAGGCGTGATGCGACGCGATCCACCAACCAGCCGGAGCTGGAAGTCGAGATCACCTGCTATCCGTTCCCCGTCTCATGCTGGCGGATATTAAGCCGTTGGGCGACACCCTCAGGCACCAGCAATCTCGGACAGGCTGCCTCCGGCTTCCCGGAGACAGCGGCCAAAGGCGTTGCCGCCCCGGCCACTCCGGACGGCGAACCGTCCGAAATCCTTCTTGCGCTCAGTGGCGCCTCTCGTGTCATTCCCGCGAAGGCGGGAATCCAGTAACCCCGAGCGCCGGAATTGTCTTTGGCGCATTGATTACTGGGTCCCCGCCTTCGCGGGGACGACGCTGCGAATTAGTGCGCCGCGCCGCTAGACAGCGTCGCCGGCTCAATCTTTACGCCTGGGCCCATCGTTGAGCTGAGTGCCACGCGCTTTACAAATGTTCCCTTAGCGCCTGCAGGCTTGGCTTTCATTACCGCGTCAGCAAAAGCCTTGACATTTTCCACAAGCGCGTTCTCGGTGAAGCTTGCCTTACCGATTCCCGCATGCAGGATGCCCGCCTTCTCGACACGGAACTCTACGGAGCCGCCCTTTGCGCCGCGCACGGCCTCGGTGACATCCATTGTCACCGTACCGACTTTCGGATTCGGCATCATGCCGCGCGGCCCAAGGATCTTACCGAGCCGTCCGACAAGCGGCATCATATCGGGCGTCGCGATGCACTTATCGAAGTTGATCGTGCCGCCTTGCACTTCGCTCACCAATTCTTCGGCGCCAACGACTTCAGCGCCGGCAGCCCGTGCCTCGTCGGCCTTCGCGCCGCGGGCGAAAACCGCAACCCGCACCGAGCGGCCCGTGCCGTTCGGCAGTGCGCAAACGCCACGAACCATCTGATCGGCGTGACGGGGATCGACGCCCAAATTCATGGCTATTTCTATGGTCTCGTCGAATTTCGCCTTCGCGCGATCCTTAACGAGCTTTACGGCCTGCTCGACCGGGTAAAGCTTCTCGCGCTCGATGCTCTTCTTGGCATCGCGCAAACGTTTTCCGTCCATCGCGCTTACTCCTTCACCGTAAGGCCCATGGAGCGGGCGGAACCGGCAATAATCTTCGCGGCCTGATCGATATCGGACGCATTGAGGTCTTTCATTTTCCTCTGGGCGATTTCCCGCACTTGATCCATCGTCACAGTGCCCGCCGAGCCCACGCCTGGGGTTTTCGAACCGCTCTTAATGCCGGCCGCCTTCTTTAAAAAGAAGGACGCAGGCGGCGTCTTCATAGCAAAGCCGAAAGACTTGTCCTGGTAATAGGTGATGACCACCGGAACTGGGGAACCGGGCTCCATCTCCTTCGAAGCGGCGTTGAAATCCTTGCAAAACTGCATGATATTTAAGCCACGCTGACCGAGCGCCGGGCCGATCGGGGGCGAGGGGTTGGCTTGGCCTGCGGGAACCTGCAGCTTTATGTAGCCGGCAACCTTTTTTGCCATTTTAGTCCTCTATCGGGCTGAAGGCCCTGGGTTTGAGGGACGTGGTACGGCCCTAATGCGCGTGCCTGGCGAGCAAGCGCGGACCTCCCACAACGGAAAGCCAAGCCGGCGGACTGGCGCTCATCGCGCTAGACCTTCTCGACCTGACCGTATTCCAGCTCGACGGGCGTCGCCCTGCCGAAGATGGAAACTGCAACCTTGAGCCGTGCGCGTTCCTCGTCGACTTCCTCGACATGGCCATTGAACGACGCAAACGGACCGTCTGCAACGCGCACCTGCTCTCCGATCTCGAAAGAGATGGACGGCTTCGGCCGGTCCACGCCTTCTTTCACCTGATTGAGAATACGCTGGGCCTCGGCCTCGGAGATCGGCTGCGGCTTGTTATCCGCGCCAAGAAACCCGGTTACCTTCGGCGTATTCTTGATCAGCAAAAATGCCCTGTCGTTCATGTCCATCTTCACGAGGACATAACCCGGAAAGAACTTCCGTTCGGTCGCAACCTTCCTGCCGCGCCGGACCTCGACGACCTCTTCCATCGGCACGACGATATCCTCGAAGCATTCATCGAGACCCGCCGCAGCCGCACGTTCACGGATAGCGTCCGCCACCTTTTTTTCGAAGTTTGAATAGGCGTGAACGATATACCAGCGTTTTGCCATTAGTCTTACTGCTTTTAGTTAAGTTTTATTTAAGAGCTAATGCCCTAGGCCTAAAATAAGACCGATAAGCCGGCTGAATATCTGATCTGACATCAGGAAGAACAGCGATGCGAACACCGCCATCGCTACAACCATCATGGTTGTCACCAGCGTCTCGCGGCGCGTTGGCCAGGTCACTTTCGTGCCTTCCGCCCGGACTTGCTGCAAAAATTCAAAAGGACTGGTGTTTGCCATTTTCTTCCAACGCCAATGCGAAGCCGGTTAGCCTTCGCTATGAATTCTGTTAAGCCGTTAGGCTCTTATGCCCGATTGATCCTAATTGTCCTGCCGCCCTAGAGTGGCAGGAGTGGAGGGACTCGAACCCCCAACCCCCGGTTTTGGAGACCGGTGCTCTAGCCGATTGAGCTACACTCCTCCATCTAACCGGTGTTGCGCCGACACCCCGGCGGCTGGATTACCACTCCAAAAGCCGATTCTGCCCGCTTCCGATAACTTACCAGTCGTAGGGGATTGATAGCTAACACGCCAAGAGGGCGCATGCCAAGCGTTTTTCGCTGCGGCGCAAAACAATATTGCAATTGTCAAGCGCAAACTCACAGGTGGTGGATAACTGCCCCTTCGCTTTTTTCGTTGAGCCGCGCCGCGATGTTGCTAATGTAAGCGATGCGCGGGTGTAGCTCAATGGTAGAGCAGCAGCCTTCCAAGCTGAATACGAGGGTTCGATTCCCTTCACCCGCTCCATTGCGCCCAGTCATTCGTGCAAGCGGGCGGCCTCGTGAGAGGGCGGCTGCGCGGGGCGGGCGCCACAGCGCTGCCTCCGGTTGCTGCCGGCATATAATTCCGCTATGGACAACCCACGTATAACTTCCAACCTCCTACAAGACCGATGCGAATCGCCGCATGACTTAAAAACTGCAATGCTATTCAAGCGCAAGGGCTGGACTATGAAATTGGGACATGCGGCCGCTATCGCCATCGTCATGGCATTTCCAGTGGCGGGCAACGCCGCGCAGCAATGCGATGCGCGGGCCTTCGGCGTGCAGATCGATCAAACAGCGCAGGCGCTGCGGACGTTGAATCGCGAAAGCGAAAAGCGTTTTCACGAACGTCTCGAGGCTCTTGGCAAGCAGAAGGGCTGGAGTGAGGGGCAGAAAGCCGACAAGGCCGCGGCTGCCATGGACGACTCCAAGCTCGAAGCGTTCAACGCCGACATCGAAGAACTTGTCGCTCAGCTCGATGCGCTCAGCGCCACGCCGAATAGCGAGGTCTCCTGTGCCCGGCTCAGCGAGCTGAAAACCGTTCAGGGAAAGCTTGTCGCCGTCATGGGGCAGAAATCTGGCTTTATACTTGCGCAGCTCGAAGCCGAGGGGGCGAAGGCGCCTCTGGCGCCGTACGCGGCGCCCCCTGTTGCCACGTCGGCCGCGCCGCTTCCCCAAGCTCCAGCTGCGCCGCGGGACCAGGTGCAAGCCGGTTTGCCAGGGCCTAGCGAAACCTGGTCCGTGAATATCGCGCAGACGCCTCCGGCTCCCCCAGCGGCGCCCGCCCAGCGCACGGCCTCCGCGCCCGCTGCGCCGCAGCAGGTCCGTCCTGCACCTTCACAGCCCGGCACGCACGTGGCATCGTTGCCGCCCGCCCCCTCGAGCCCGGTTCCCGCGCCACCTCCGGCAACGAATGGATACACGGCTCAGGAGATACGCGACGCCGGCAAGGCGCTATTCGGTTCGCTCGCTTCTGAATTCGCGGCGCTCGTAAACCATTCCTTCAAAAAATATGGCCAGCCGAATGCCTATATCGTGGGCGATGAAGGCGGCGGCGCATTTCTTGCCGGACTGCGTTATGGCGACGGCGAGCTTCACACGCGTCTCAACGGCGTCGACTCGAGCCCGGCGCGCATCTATTGGCAAGGACCGTCGCTGGGAGCGGACTTGGGCGCGACCGGGTCGCATACCCTTTTCCTGGTGTATAATCTCGAAAATCCTGAAACCTTGTACCGGCGCTTTCCCGGTATCGATGGCTCGGCCTACGTCGCTGGCGGCTTGGGATTGACCGTTTATAGGAATGGCAACACATTGATCGTCCCAATCCGCACCGGAGTGGGGCTCCGGCTGGGCGCCAGCATTACTTATCTAAAATTTACCGAACGGGCCAGTTGGAACCCGTTTTGATGCCAGCTCGTCTGGGCCGAACGAAAGCGACATCGCCAGCTTCCATGCTTGTAGAGTCCGAAAAAACGGCCGCGAACGCGGCGCGATTTCCTCTTTCCTTCGTCGAGTTCGTGGGTCTCATGGCGCTGCTCATGGCCCTTACGGCTTTGTCGGTGGATGTCATGCTGCCCGCACTGCCGCAGATCGGCCACTCCCTTGGGGTCGCCAAGGGCAACGACCGCCAGCTTATCTTAAGTATCTACCTGGCTGGATTTGGGTTCGGTCAACTCCTCTTCGGTCCCGCTTCGGACCGGTTCGGACGGAGACCGCCTCTGCTTTTCGGGCTCGCGCTTTACATCGGCGGCACGCTGCTGGCCGCGGCCTCAACCTCCTTTTCCGTCCTCCTCGCTGCAAGAGTTTTACAAGGGGCCGGCGCCGCCTCGCCGCGCGTCATCGCACTTGCCACCGTGCGCGACCGTTTCGAGGGGCGCGAGATGTCGCGGGTGATGTCCTTCATCATGATGGTCTTCATCGTGGTCCCGATGCTGGCGCCGAGCGCCGGCGAGGGCATTTTACTCTTTGCAAACTGGCGTTCGATATTTCTCCTCTTGCTCTTCGTGGCAATTGCTTGTGCATTTTGGGTTGTAGCCCGCCTGCCTGAAACACGGCTGCCAGAGGATCGCTTGCCGCCATCGGCCAGCGCGATCTGGCACGCGATCAAGCTCGTAACCTCGACGCGGCAAACCATCGGCTATGTCATCGCCATGGGCTTCGTGTTCGGCCTGCTCGTCAGCTATGTCATGAGCTCGGAGCAGGTCTTCGTCGAGGTGTACGGTCTGGGCTCGCGCTTCCCAATCGTTTTCGGAGCTATCGCGGCTTTTATGATCGCAGCCTCGTTGCTCAATGCGTCGGCCGTGCGCGGGATGGGCATGCGCGGCCTATCGCATCGTGCACTCTTCGGTGCGCTTGCAGCCTGTGCGGCGATGGCTCTGGCTGGCTATCCGGAGAAGCCGCCGCTCCTTCTGTTTTGCGCGTTCATGGCTGTGGTTTTCTTTTGCTTCGGCCTGGTTATGCCGAACTTTAATGCCCTTGCGATGGAACCGATGGCTCACATAGCCGGAACGGCATCATCGGTAGCGGGCTTCTACTCCACCACAGCGGCCGCAGTTCTGGGCACGCTGATCGGCCGCTCTTTCGACGGCGGCGTAAGGCCTCTATGCATAGGGATTACGCTGCTTTTCATAGCAACGCTTTTGGCGGTGCTCGTCACGGAACGCTTCAAACTCATGCAGCACAAGCCCCCGGCCGCCGTGCATTTGCCTCTTGCCGATTGACGAAGCGGCAAGGAAAATGTCTGCCATCACTTGGCCTCATAGATTGTAGAGTGAGCTGGCATGAAAAACATTTCGCTCGCTCTCGTAATCGTTCTTGCGCCTTTTGCTTCTCACGCTGCTGAGCTTCGGGGCAAATGGCTCACCGAGGAAGGAAAGGGCCACGTGCTCTTCGAGGATTGCGGCTCAAAGCTGTGCGGCAAAATCGTTTGGCTCAAAGAGCCCAACGATGATGCAGGCAAGCCGCAGGCCGATGCCTTGAACGAGAATAAGAACCTTAGAACCCGGCCGGTCTTGGGCCTCACGCTTACCGAGCTAGAATCCGACGGCAATGGCGCGTGGAAAGGGGTCATCTATAATCCCGAGGATGGCAAGAGCTATAAGGCCAAGGCTGCGATTCAAAAGGACGGAACTCTTTTCATCGAAGGCTGCATTTTAGGCGGCCTTCTCTGCGACGACCAGACCTGGACGCGCGTAGACTAAGCCATGCAGCATAACGCCGGGCTGTTGCCCCGTAATCGGTCTGCCCCATTTCTAAGGTTGTAATCGCAAAGTTTCCCCGCTATTGTCGCCGGAATAAGTGCACCCGCCAGCGAAGGTTCGCCCGCGGGTGCGTTTTGCGTTGGATGAACGAATGCGTGCTGCAAATGCAAGGAAGCCGGGCTGTAAGCAAGATCGAGGTGCCGGCCCATCTGCCCTTGAGACCACGCTGTAGGAAGGCCACGTAACAGCAATCCCACGCAAGGCTGCGAAAGAAGTTTTTATGTTCGAATCCCTCTCCGACCGGCTCTCCGGCATTTTCGAAAAGCTCACACGGCGCGGCGCGCTCACCGATAGCGACGTGGCCGAGGCCATGCGCGAGGTGCGGCGCGCGCTCCTCGAAGCGGACGTTGCGCTGGAGGTCGTGAAGTCGTTCACGGACCGGGTGCGCGAGAAGGCGGTCGGCCAGGAGGTCCTGCGCTCGATCACGCCGGGGCAGATGGTGGTCAAAATCGTCCATGACGAGCTTGTCCGCACGCTCGGCGCAGAGGCCGAGCCCATCGATCTGAACGCGCCAGCGCCGGTTGCCATCATGCTGGTCGGCCTGCAAGGCTCGGGCAAGACGACAACCACGGCGAAGATTTCGAAGCGCCTCCACGAGCGCGACAAGCGCAAAGTGCTGATGGCATCGCTCGACACGCGCCGTCCCGCCGCGCAAGAGCAGCTCAAGGTTCTGGGCGAGCAGGCCGGCATCGACACGCTGCCCATCGTCAAGGGCCAGACGCCGCAGCAGATCGCGGCACGCGCGATGCAGGCCGGCCGGCTCGGCGGCTACGATGTGGTCCTGCTCGACACGGCGGGCCGGCTGCACATCGATGACGAGCTGATGCGTGAAACCGAGGAGGTGCGCGACATCGCCCACCCCCACGAAACGCTGCTCGTCGCCGACAGCCTCACCGGCCAGGACGCGGTGAACCTCGCGCGCAGCTTCGACGAGCGCATCGGCCTCACGGGCATCGTGCTGACCCGCATCGACGGCGACGGCCGCGGCGGCGCGGCGCTTTCCATGCGCGCGGTCACGGGCAAGCCGATCAAGCTCTTGGGCACGGGCGAAAAGCTCGATGGCCTCGAAGATTTCCATCCCGAGCGCATCGCGGGGCGCATTCTTGGCATGGGCGACGTGGTGAGCCTCGTCGAGCGCGCGGCCGAGACAATCGACCACGAAAAGGCGCACGCCATCGCCAAGAAGATGGTCAAGGGCGAGTTCGACCTCGAAGATTTGGCCGAGCAGCTGCGCCAGATGCAGAAAATCGGTGGCATGTCCGGCGTGCTGGGCTTTCTGCCCGGCATGGGCGGCATGAAGAAAAAGCTCGAAGGCGCGAACCTCGATGACAAGCTCCTGAAGCGGCAGGGCGCGATCATCTCCTCGATGACGCAAAAAGAACGCCGCCATCCGAAGGTTTTGCAAGCAAGCCGCAAGCGGCGCATCGCGACGGGCTCCGGCACCACGGTGCAGGAGATCAATCAGTTGCTGAAGATGCACCGCCAGATGGCCGACATGATGAAAACCATCGGCAAGGGCAAAGGCGGCCTCGCCAAGATGTTCGGCATGGGCGGCGGCGGCAAGATGCCCGAGCCCACGCCCGAGATGATCGAGGCGGCGAAAGCAGGCGAGCTCCCGCAGGGCATGAAGCTGCCCGGCGGCTTCGGCGGCGGCGGCGGGCTCCCCGGCTTGCCGGGCCTTCCGGGCTCGCGCGGTTTTGGCGGCGGCCTCCCTGGTCTGCCGGGGAAGAAGAAGTAACCATCGGATGGATGAGGGATAGAGATGTCGGTTCCGTGGTGGGTCTATTTAATCAGCCTTCCCATGCTTCTGTTCGGCATAGGGCTGCATTTCATTCCGGTTCTGGCAAGGCGCCTTGCGGAGAGCGATGCGCGCCGCCGCGAGGAGCTGATTGCGCAAGGACTAATCCAGGAGAATAGGGAGCCTTCAGCCTTCGGCGGTTAAATAATCCGCAGCGTCATTCCCGCGCATGCGGGAATCCATCTTTGAAGCCTGTACAAGGCCTGAAATGGATCCCCGCCTCCGCGGGGACGACGGCTGCGGGGTTTTTGAGCGCAGAGCCAGCGCTCCGCCGGTAAGCGCCAATCCATGACAGCGTATGTCTATATATTGGCGAGCAAGCCGCGAGGTACACTGTATGTGGGCGTTACCAACGATCTTGTACGCAGGGTTTATGAGCACAAGGCTGGAATAGTTGAAGAGTTTACAAAGAAATACAGTGTGCACCGTCTCGTTTATTATGAGGCTTTTGACGATATCGAGAACGCGATAGGACGGGAGAAGCACATCAAGAAATGGAATAGAGCCTGGAAGGTGGGCTTGATCGAAGAGAAGAACTTGAACTGGGACGATCTGTACGAACTCATTTGCCGCTGAGACATGGATTCCCGCATGCGCGGGAATGACAACAACCGAGGAAAGAAGAGCATGCCACTGAAAATCAGGCTCGCGCGGGGCGGAGCCAAAAAGCGCCCCTATTACCGCATTGTCGTTGCCGAAGCCACAGCGCCGCGCGACGGCCGCTTCATCGAAAAGCTCGGCACTTACAACCCGCTGCTGCCCAAGGATCATGCGGACCGCATCACGCTCGTGGAAGACCGCGTGAAGCATTGGCTCTCGGTCGGTGCACAGCCAACCGACCGTGTGCTACGCTTCCTCGATGCGCGCGGCCTTGCCACCCGGCCGGCCCGGAACAATCCCAAAAAGGCCGAGCCCGGCAAAAAGGCTCAGGAGCGCACCGAGGAGAGGGCCAAGAAGGCCGAGGCCGCGGCTGGCGAAGCGGCTTAAGCCGCCGCCTTGCGTACAGCCATATGCTAGCTCCCGCCAAAATCGAGGGGACTCGCCCCTCACCCCAGCCCTCTCCCAGCAAGCTCGCCTTGGCGAGCTTGCCATTCAACGTGACCGCATCCGCAAGCGGATGCGGTGGGAGAGGGAGTAGGCCGTGCCCGTTGCAACGCCATCCCCTCTCCCATGGGGCTACGCGATTCACACATCTCGGAGGTTCCATCCATGTTTGATGGCTTGGAATTCGGTCAAGCCCCTGAGCATTACGACGGGACCAGGCTTTCCGTAATAGCCGGTCCAGC
>JBKQOR010000007.1:0-6408 GCA_052145435.1 Rhodomicrobium sp.
GTTGGCGGCAAGGCCGGCGTCACCTTCGGCTTCGGCGGCGGCGTAGCTCCTCTGAAGTAGTAATCTTGCGGGAGCGCCTCGGCGCTCCCCTCTCGAAATCTGCCCTTATGCCGCTGCGAACTTCGCGGGCAGAGGCTCCTTTCCCCCGGGGGGGCTAAACCCGCGGGCTTATACATCGAGACAAGATTTGACATCTAATATGGGGCTGCCTGCTTAAGGCAGCCCTTTCCCGTTCTTGCAGCAATGGCGGGCGTTCCACCCCTCACCCTGTCCCTCTCCCAGCAATCTCGCCTTGGCGAGATTGCAACTCAGGGCGTCCGCATCCGCAAGCGGATGCGGCGGGAGAGGGCTGGGGTGAGGGGTGTGACCCTCGATCGTGGCCGAAACCCGCCAAACGGCACAGACGGCTGGCGGCTAGGGAAAAAGCCTTTGCTTTGTCCATGGCGCGTCGGGGTTTTCGCGGGAAAACAGGATGCGGTCGTGGAGGCGGTGCGGCCGGTCGGCCCAAAACTCCATCTGCAATGGCACCACGCGAAAGCCGGACCAGTAGCGGGGCCGCGCCGGGTTCATGCCCTCGAACTCCTTTTCGAAGCGCGCGACTGCCTCTTTCAGCACGGCGCGGCTTTCGAGCGGCCGCGATTGCTGGCTTGCCCAGGCACCGATGCGGCTCCCAAGCGGCCTCGTTGCATAATAGGCGTCGGCTTCCGCGGTGCTGACCTGCTCGGCCACGCCCCTTATGCGAACTTGCCGCCGCAGCGACTTCCAGTGAAAGCACAGCGCAGCCTTGGGGCTGGCCAGAAGCTCGCGCCCCTTGGCGCTTTCGAGATTGCCATAGAAGACGAATCCGCGCGCATCCAGCCCCTTCAAGAGGACGATCCGGGCATTGGGCATGCCGGAAGCATCGGCGGTTGCCAGCGTCATCGCGTTGGCGTCGTTGATCTCGCTCTTCTCTGCCTCATCGAACCAAGCATTGAACAGAGGTTCGGGCCGGCTAGCCTCGGTGAAGTCTTCTGGGTCTACCTTGGAGCTCATTTTTTGGAAACCTGCATGGCTAGGGCTTCGGAAACTTGGCGCGAAGACTTATACCAAATCCGGTTGAATAACTCGCGGCGCTTTGTTGTCATCCCGGAACGGCGCCCTTCGCGCCGTATCCGGGATCTTTACGGGCGCTTCGAATATTGCAAGACCCCGGATAAGCGCTGACAGCGCTTTCCGGGGTGACAGCCGCGAAGCATTCGACCGGATCTGGTATCTCGCCAAGCGCGTGGCGCATGATATCGCGAACCGAACCGCCCTTGCACCCCATTCTTGACAAGTTTTTTGCTAAGCACAGCGTTGCTCTCCCGGAAACGGGAGGAAAACGGGCGTTACCCGGCGCTCAAGCTAACACTTTACGGCGTCTCCTTAATGTGTAGGATGCATCGCGGTGAACAGTGAGGAGTGAACGTGGCTCAAGCAGGACCATTAATGCAAGGCAAGCGGGGCTTGGTCATGGGCATCGCGAATAACCGTTCCATCGCCTGGGGGATAGCGAAGGCAGCCGCGGACCAAGGCGCGGAGATGGCGTTCACCTATCAAGGCGAGGCGCTCAAAAAGCGCGTGGAGCCGCTTGCCGCGGAGGCTGGCGTGAAGCACGTGCTCCCGTGCGACGTGACCGATGCCGCTTCCATCGACGCCACGTTCGAAGCCTTGCGGGAAAGCTGGGGCACGCTCGATTTCGTGGTGCACGCCATCGCCTATTCGAACAAGGAGGAGCTCGACGGCCGCTACATCGATACGACCGCGGAGAACTTCGCCAACACGCTGCTCATCTCCTGCTATTCCTTCACCGCAATTGCAAAGCGGGCTGAGAAGCTGATGAAAAACGGCGGCTCGCTGCTCACGCTGACCTATTACGGAGCGGAGAAGGTCATGCCGCACTATAATGTGATGGGCGTGGCCAAGGCTGCGCTGGAGGCCAGCGTCCGCTATCTCGCCGAGGATTTGGGCCGGCAGAGCATTCGCGTGAACGCCATCTCGGCAGGGCCGATCAAGACTCTTGCGGCCTCGGGCATCGCCGACTTCCGCTACATTCTAAAATGGAATGAACATAACTCCCCGCTCAGGCGCGTCGTGTCGATCGAGGATGTCGGCGGGGCTGGCGTCTATCTCCTTTCGGATTTGAGCCGCGGCGTGACCGGCGAGGTCCATCACGTCGATTCCGGCTACCATATTGTCGGCATGAAAGCGGAGGACGCTCCAGATATCGCCGTTGTTCAGTCATCGAATAGCTAAAATCCAAGAAAATAGTCACAACCAAGGCTATTTTTGCTGCGACGGGGTGACCGGAGTCCATGGAACCATTCAAGGCGCTGACCTTTCTCGCGGCGGCGGGCGTTGCTTCGCTCGTCGGCGTGGGAGCTGTAGGTTTTTACGCGGGCTACTCGGCAGGCCGCGGAAATCTTAACGAGATCAAAGCGCAAATCGCAAATGCTCCGGTTGCCATTGCTACCGGACCGGGCGGCGCCGTTTCGCTGCGGCCCGTGCTCGAGGATATCAGAGCGCTTTCGAAGCAGGTTGAAGCGCTGGCCGCCGCGAACGCGCGGCCGGTTGCCGATTCCGGTCAGACCGCCAAACCGGTGTTGGATGAAATCAAGGCTTTGGAGCGCCAGGTCCAAGCGTTGAAGGGAACGGCGGTTCGCGCGCCGGAGAGCCAATCTACCGCCGCCGGTCCCGACTACACAGAATCCATCGAGGATATCCGCGAGCAAATCCGCGCCTTGAACACGAAGTTCGAGAGGCAGGAGCCGAAGGCGCCGAGGGCGCTCATCGATGAAATCCGCTCGCTCAGCGCGTCGGTTCAGGCCCAGGAGCCGAATGCGCGGCGCGTCATCGCCGAAGAGCTCCGCACCGCCGTGGCGGCATTGCAGAATGCCGAGCCCAAGGTCCCAAGAGCTCTCATGGACGAAATCCGCAACATATCCGCAAATGTCCGCTCGCAGGACTCCCGGCCGCAGCCGGCGGTCACCGATCAGATCAAGGTGCTGACCGCCTCCATCGAGTCTCTTAAGTCCAGGCTTTCGGAGACCCAAAGAGGCGGCGACAGTGGCCTCGGCTCCGATATTGCCGAGCTTCGCCAGCTGGTCGCCATGGCTTCGGATCAGTTCGGAAAGTGCCAGACACAGCTTGTTTCCCTTGCGGGCGCCGGCTCGCTCGCACAGCAGCCGGCCGCGAGCACGGTGGCCGTTTCTCAAACCGTGCACCATGAGCCTTCCACGGTCGTGTTCTACGACAACGTGATGTTGAAGAAGGATCAAGAAAAACAATACGACGAAATCGGCGTCAGGCTCGCGCTGCAATCCGTCGGCGCGCGTCAGGTGCGCGTTGCGGTGAACCGCCAGGGCTTCGGCCTGGCATTTGGCGAGCGCAAAGTGTTCCGCAGCCAGGACGTCGAGTGCGAGCTCAATCTCATGGAGACGAACTTGAACGAGTCCCAGGCTCGCGTCACCATCTCCTGCAAGCGCTGATTTTTACTTGCATGCCGCTGATTTATTTCGTTCGGCACGGTCAAACCGATTATAACGCCGCCCGCCGCATCCAGGGTGTAATCGACGTGCCAATCAATGCGCACGGCCGCGCCCAAGCCCGGCGAAATGGCGGCGTTCTGAACGAGCTGACCGGCGATAAGCAGCGGTTCGATTTTGTGGCGAGCCCGCTTCTTCGAACGCGTCAAACCATGGAGATCGTTCGCGCCGCGATGGGGCTCGCACCTGACGCGTATCGCACCGACGGCCGTCTGCAGGAAATCCACTTCGGGGCATGGGGCGGTAAAACCATGGCCCGGATCGCTGCGAGCGATCCCGAAACTTACACGCGCCGGAGCGAGGACCCTTGGAACGTTGCGCCGCCCGGCGGGGAGTGCCTCCGCGAACTCTACGCCCGCGTCATGGACTGGCTCGCGGGAGTATCCATGGACACCGTCGTTGTTTCGCATGGCGGCGTAAACCGGTGCCTGCGCGGGCATTTTCTCAAGCTCGCGCCGCAAGAGATGCTGCATCTTGACGTGCCGCAGGATAAGGTGCTGATGATCGAAGGCGATAAACTGACTTGGCTTTGATAAGGCCGCTTCAAAATGTCCTACAACACTTTCGGCCATATGTTTCGCGTCACCACATGGGGCGAGAGCCACGGCCCCGCGATCGGTTGCGTCATCGATGGCTGTCCCCCAGGCATTCCGCTATCCGAGGAGGATATCCAGCCTTATCTCGACAAGCGCCGGCCGGGGCAGTCGCGCTTCACGACGCAGCGGCAGGAGGCGGACCGGGTCAAAATCATGTCGGGCGTGTTCGCAGACGATTCCGGCATTCAAGTCACCACAGGCACGCCCATCGCACTCGTCATCGAAAACGAGGACCAGCGGTCCAAGGATTATTCGGAGATCAAGGATAAATTCCGTCCCGGTCATGCGGACTATACCTATCTCGCGAAATACGGCATTCGCGACCATCGCGGCGGCGGCCGCTCCTCGGCGCGCGAAACCGCGATGCGGGTGGCTGCCGGCGCTGTGGCTCGGAAAGCGGTGCCCGGCGTGACGGTCCGGGGCGCGCTCATACAGATGGGCACGGAAAAGATCGACCGGACGAAATGGGATTGGGACGAAGTGGACCGCAACCCCTTCTTCACGCCGGACCCGGGAGCGGTGCAGGGGTGGGCAGCCTATCTCGACGAGGTCCGCAAAAAGGGTTCGTCTTGCGGCGCCGTCGTGGAGATCGTTGCAGAAGGTGTGCCGGCCGGCCTTGGCGCGCCCATCTACGGCAAGCTCGATCAGGATATCGCTGCCGCGTTGATGAGCATAAATGCCGTGAAGGGCGTTGAAATCGGTGCAGGTTTCGCTTCCGCCGCTTTTTCGGGCGAAGACAATGCCGACGAAATGCGCATCGGGCCGGATGGGAAACCCGTTTTCCTGTCCAATCGCGCCGGCGGCATCTTGGGCGGCATCTCAACGGGCCAGCCCGTTGTCGCGCGTTTCGCAGTTAAACCAACCTCTTCGATCCAGACCCCGCGCCGCACCGTTAACGCCCAGGGCGACGAGACGGACATCCAGACCAAAGGCCGGCACGATCCTTGCGTAGGCATACGCGCAGTGCCGGTCGGGGAGGCCATGGTTGCGCTCGTGCTTGCCGATCATTTTTTGAGGCATCGCGGACAGACCGGCCGCTGACCCTCGAACCGGCCTTCAACACCAAGCGCCGAAGGCCGTGACCGCTCCGGCGTCGTCCCCGCGCAGGCGGAGACCCAGTAAACACCTCGCGATGTCATTGATTGCACAAATCTTTGCCGTTGCGATTACTGGATTCCCGCATTCGCGGGAATGACGCTCCAAAGGTCATCGTTAACGGCTCTTGCTATAAGGCGTGGAACGAGACTGAGCTATGGCCCGGCGCCCCGGACTGCCTGACTATTTGCAGCAAGGCTTCATCCTTCCTTACAACCGCGCCGAAGCCGCGCGTTTCCACGTGCTTGCGGCGATAGCGGCGGCAACATTTGCCGCTTGGCTGAACTGGGGCTATCAACTCCTTTCGATAACCGCCGTCCTTGCCGGCTGCTCGGCCTATTACTTTTTTCCCTTCACGGAAAGCCGGCCGCGTCTTGGCGCGAACCAGTACGGGCTTTTCATCGACGGGTTCGGGCTTATCGCCTGGCGGGCGATCTCAGACGTCAGCCTCGTCACCTATTCGGTACGAACGCTCGAAATGGAGGAGCTTCATATCAAGCTCAGGCAGCCGGTGAGCTCCGCGCTGCTCGCCGATTGGCGAAGACTTTCCATTTGGCGGCTTTTGATGCGCCTGCCCTGGTCGATGGGCTACGATAATATCGTGCGAATCAATCTCCAGCCTTTTGCTCCGCCCGCCGAGGAAATCGGCCGCACGATCCAGCGCATGTGGCGGTATTACCGGTGACCCCGGCTGCTCGAACGCCGGCTTCATTCCCGCCGCAAAGCGCCTATGTTTTCCTCGATTGGGGTCCGGTCAGCTTGGAGCGCCGCATGACAGCCGTCTACGATTTTTCCGCCAAGTCGCTTTCGGGTGAGGAGATCCCCTTGAGCAAATTCAGGGGGAAGGTGCTCCTGGCCGTGAATACCGCGAGCAAGTGCGGATTTACGCCCCAATATGCCGGGCTCGAAAAGCTCTACCGGAAATACAAAGACCGGGGCTTCGAGGTTCTCGCGTTTCCCTGCAACCAGTTCGGCGCCCAAGAACCCGGCGATGCCGCGGAGATCGGGAGCTTCTGCTCGCTGACCTACGGCGTTACGTTTCCGGTCTTCGCCAAAATCAACGTGAACGGTGCAGGCGCGCATCCGCTGTTCAAGTTCATGAAACACGCCAGGCGGGGCTTGCTCGCGACGGAATCGATCAAATGGAACTTCAC
>JBKQOR010000008.1:0-7062 GCA_052145435.1 Rhodomicrobium sp.
CCGGCAGCGGGCGCTGCCAGGCCCGGCGCTGCCTGATCGTCAGTGGCCGCTGTCTGTTGCGACTCCAGATATCTCTCTGGGGGTTCCGGCCAGAAGAAATTTCCGGCGGCAAGAGTCTGCACATAGCGCCTCATCGTTTCGCCATGGAAAGGCATGCTGCCGTCGAGCCAGACCCCAATCTCTGGCGAACGGCCCGCCGCTAGGTCCCGGCCGTAATTGGGCGGGATCTCTACAGCTATTTCAAGATTTGCGTTGCGGAATCTCTGTTCAAGCTCATCGCTGGAGCTGACTGGGGGGTGTATTTCCCTGAACCATCGCGGGTTCGACGTGAACGCGTCGATCACATCACGGCTCTCTTTCGTCCGGTCTTGATCGAACACGCCAAAACGCAAATGTTCGACATCAAGCGAGATGCCGTAGCCGCAAGCAATCATGACAATCAAAGGCGCAAAAGCGGCAAAGGTCATGCGGATCGGATCGCGTATAAGCTCCATGGTCTCGCGCCGCGCATACGCCCATAGGCGGCCCAAGTCGAAGCGTCGCGCCGTGACTTGTGTTTTCACGGCTGAATGCCCATGGGCTTCTGGCGCGGATGCTGGAGGCTCATCGCTGAGCTTGATCCCGCTCGCTTCAGCCAGATACGAGATAAAGGTGTCTTCCAGAGTTGGACACCCCCGCTGGCGCACCAGCTCGGCCGGTGCCCCGTCTGCCAAAACTTTGCCGGCGTTCATCAGTGAGATACGGTCGCAGCGTTCGGCCTCGTTCATGAAATGGGTCGTGATGAATATCGTGACGCCTTCGTCACGCGACAGATGGATGAGCGTGCGCCAAAACTCGTCCCGTTCAACAGGATCCACCCCTGAGGTTGGCTCGTCGAGGATGAGCATAGGCGGGCGTTGCAAAACGGCCACCGCAAGCTGGAGCCGTTGTTTTACGCCGAGCGGCAAGCTCTCCGGACGCTCGCCGGCAACATCCTCCAAGTGATATTGATCGAGCAGTTCCTTGATCCGGCCTTCTTTCTCATTCGCGGGCAGATGATAAAGATGCGCGTGAAGTTCGAGATTTTGGCGGACAGTGAGTTCCTCATAAAGCGAGAACGCCTGCGTCATGTAGCCGACATTCAAGCGCGCCTGCATGTCGCCCGCCGCCATGGGTTTGCCGAACAGCTTCGACATCCCCTCAGTCGGAGGCAGAAGACCTGTCAGCATTTTCATGGTCGTGGACTTGCCGCAACCGTTCGAGCCTAGGAAGCCGAAGATTTCACCGCGCCTTATGCGGAAGCTCACATGGTCGACCGCGGTGAAATTCCCGAACCGCTGAGTAAGGCCATCGGCCTCGATGACAGGCGGTTCGGAGGGATCGAAGGTCTGCGGCCGCACCACAACTGGCGTATGCTCTGCACGCTTCTCTTCCGGCAGCAGCTCGATGAAGGCCGCCTCAAGCGTTTTCTGTCCGGTCTTTTCCATGATGTCCGAAGTTTTCCCGGCCGCAATGACCTTGCCGCCATACATGGCGCAGAGCCATTCGAATTGCTGCGCCTCTTCCATGTAGGCGGTCGCAACGATCACGCTCATGCCGGGACGGCGCGCACGCATGTTGCCGATCAATTCCCAGAATTGCCTGCGGGAAAGCGGATCCACGCCCGTGGTGGGCTCGTCAAGGATGAGAAGATCAGGATCGTGGATCAAGGCGCAGCACAGGCTGAGCTTCTGCTTCATGCCGCCGGAAAGCTTTCCGGCTGGGCGGTCCGTGAAGGGATCGAGGCTTGTGGCCTTGAGCAGCTCATCCATATGGCGCTTCCGTTCAGCGCGCGGCAGGCCGAACAGCCGGCCATGGAAGTCGATATTTTCAAAGACGCTGAGCGTCGGATAAAGATTTTTGCCAAGTCCTTGAGGCATGTAGGCAATCCGGCCAATTTGCGAATTGCGGTATGCCTGGTTGGCCATATTGCCGCCAAAGACGATGACCTGGCCTTGCTGGATGATCCGCACGCCTGCGATGAGGCCGAGCAGCGTCGACTTGCCGGCGGCGTCGGGCCCGATCATTCCGATCATCCGGCCGGCCGGGATATCCATGCTAACATTGTCAAGCGCAAGCGTCTTCCCGTAGCGATGGGAAACGCCCTCGACCTTGACTACGGCATTATCCGCCATCGGGAAGCTTCACCGCGAGTTTTTCTGGCCACGGGACTCGGGGATCGGTCCGGACGAAGCCCATGCCGCGAATTCCGGTCTTTACTTGAGTATGGTATTTCCTGAGCACTTCGGGATCGGCCTGAAGCTTGACTCGAAATATCAGTTTTTCGCGCTCTGCGGCCGTCTCGACGGGTTTCGGCGTAAACTGTGCTTCCGTGGCGACGAAGCTCACCTTTGCCGGAAGTACCAAGTCCGGGTACGGATCGAGGATCGTACGCGCCTCGTCCCCGAGCGCCAGCTTGCCGGCTTGCGCGGCTGGCAGATAGATCGTCATGTAGACGTCGTTCAGATCCAGGATCTGAAGGATTCGTGTTCCTGCGTTAACGACCTCCCCAGAACGATGGATCTTATATTGAATCCTGCCGTCGCGAGGCGAAAGGAGCGTGAGATCCGTTATGATCGAGCTAATCCGGTCCGCCTCGGCCTGAGCGGCTATGACAGCAGACTCTGCCGCCAGACGGTTCTTTTCCGCAGCGTCCAGAGCCGCTTTGCCGGCGTCGGCTTTATCCACGCGCTGATCGAAGACCTGCCTCGTCAGCCATCCCTTATCCACAAGCTGCTTGCCGCGTTCCAGGTCCCCCTGCGCATACACCAGATCGGCTTTAGCCTGGGCGACCTTTGCCACGGCTGAGGCCAGTGCACTTTTGGCGACCAGCACATTCGCCTGAGCGTTGCGAAGCTGTGCTTCGGTTTCGGGTGACACTATGCGGGCGAGCACCTGTCCAGCTTTGACCTCATCACCCTCGTCGACGTATACAGTTTCTAGCCGGCCAGGATATTTGGGTGATATGTCGATCTCTGTCGCCTCGATCCGCCCGTTCGTTTTCGCAAATCCCTCCGGCAGGTCGCTGCCGCGCAATTTCTCAAGCAGCGTGTGGAATTTTTGCTGGACGTCTCCCTGAAACTTCTGGAAGTCTTTTTTAAACTTTTGAACGTCTTCTTCGAACTGAGGCGGCTGAGCGTTGGCGGCCGGAACAAGAAAGCCGCCGGTCGAGCCAAGACCGCAAATGCGTCCAAAGTGAAAGACAGTAACCGCAATCAGTGCGGCAGCAGATAATCGGAGCAAATAGCGATTCCTGGCAGGGCTTAGCTTCTGCATGAGAGCACGCTTTCTTTCTTTCTTGCAGAGTGAGTTGAACTCCATTACGGGCATAACCTCACTCGTACTAACAGAGCGCCTTCTTCCTTATCGCGAGTGCTTGCGTATGCATCGCGATCATGAGTTCTTCATTGGTGGGAATAACGAGGACTGCCACGCGGCTATCCGGCAAAGATATTCTCGGCCCATTCTTGTTATTTTGCAATGGATCCAACGATATTCCAATCCAGCCAAGCTTCTCGCAGACGGCGGCCCTAACCCTGGCCGAATTCTCTCCAATTCCAGCCGTAAAGACGAGGGCATCGAGCCCTCCTAAAACGGAGGCATAGGCGCCGGTATACTTTACGATACTGTAGACGAAGTATTCGATGGCCAGTTTCGCCCTCGGATCGTCATTGTTTTCAAGTTCACGCATGTCGCCGCTCGTTTGTGAGAGTCCGAGCAGTCCTGATTTTTCATAGAGAATCTTCTCGAGCGAGGCATCGTCGTAGAGCTTGCTGCGCAATAGGTAGAAAAGAGCGTCTGGTGGGATATCTCCACACCTTGTCGTCATGGGTAGCCCCGAAATAGCGGCCATCCCCATGCTCGTCTCGATGCTCTTTCCATCAAGCATCGCGCACAAGCTTGCGCCGCCACCCAGATGTGCCGCGATAACTCGCCGTGCGCCGGGTGCATATTTCGGGATCTGTCTGCTAATATAATCGTAGGAAAGCCCGTGAAACCCCCAGTGATGCACGCCTGCCTTACGCAATTCTCTTGGAACGGCGTAGATCTGGGCAATCTCAGGCATCGTCCGATGAAATGAGGTGTCGAAGCAGGCCACCTGCTGCAAGCCCGGAAAGCTGACCGCAATGGCGCGTGCCGCGGCCACCTCATAGGGCTGATGCGAAGGCTCCACCGCCGCAAGCGATGCAAGATAGTCGAGTACATCAGCGTCTATCGGCACGGGGCCGCGGAAGCGCTCGCCGCCGAGCACCACTCGGTGACCGACTGCAGTCAGCTTCACCATCGGCAGATGTTTCTCACACCACTCGAACGCAAATGCGAGCGCTTTGCCGTGGTCGATCGCGTGACCCTCGCCCCACTCATGCGCGCCCAGGGGCTTCCCCTCCTTATCCTTCACCACGAGGTGAGGGTCTGTCTGCATACTGTCGATCATGCCCCGGTAGAGCAGGTGCACGTTGTTGCTCCCGGCAGCGTAGACGGCGAACTTCAAACTGGTTGAACCGCAATTGACGACGGCGATGCCGGTTTCCACGGCGTCTTACTCCGGATTCTCAGGCATTAGGATGGATGGGTCGCGGGCAGACGCGTTTGCGTAAATCACGGCGACTGCTGCGGAAAAGCGCCTTGCCTCTGCACCATCGGCGCGGCTGGTGAGAATGACTGGAACTCTTGCGCCTACGACAAGGCCCGCCGATTGGGCATCGGCCATAAAGACCAGGTCTTTGTAGACCACATTGCCCGCCTCGATGTTTGGAACGAGAAGGATGTCGGCGCAACCTGCGACAGGCGATTCGATATTTTTGGTCTTCGCAGCCTCGGCATCGACGGCCGCATCCAGATCGAGCGGGCCGTCGACGATGCCGCCAACGATCTGCTTGCGATCGGCCATTTTGGCGAGAATGGCTCCGTCTGTGGTTGCGGGCATTTTCGTGTTCACGGTCTCGATAGCCGCCAGCACCGCGACTTTCGGCGTTTCAATCCCGAGCGTCCGTGCGAGGCCAATTGCATTCTGGCAGATATCGCGCTTTTGATCCGTGTCTGGAGCAATGTTGAGAGCTGCGTCGCTGACAATGATGCGCCTTGCATAGACCGGCGTAGCAATGACCGCGCAGTGGCTTAGGAGGCGCCCCGTGCGCAGCTTGGCGTCCTTGTCCAGCACGCCGCGCAGAAATGCATCGCTGTGCAAGCTTCCTTTCATCAGCGCCTGGACTTCACCGCTCCCGGCAGCCAAACCCGCACGGTGGGCCGACTCGGCGGGATCGGTTGTGTTCACGATTTTAAAGCGCGAGATATTAAGATTTGCTTTCTCCGCGATGGACTTAATCTCCTGTTCAGGACCGAAAAGCACTGGGAGGATCAGGCCGTCATCTGCGGCCTCGACAGCGCCGCCTAGTGCACCAGCGCTGCATGGATGGACCACGCCGGTTTCCATCGGTTTCAGCCCCCGGCATTCCGCGACGAGGCCGTCTAGCATGTGCTCCTCAGTGCTGCGCCTCAGCTTGGACCGAGGGGCCTCGACCTCCAGGATAGCATTGGCAATGACACTGCCCGATGCATCTGCACAAAGCCCATCAAGGGTAATCGTGCCACGCTCAGGCTGTTTGGATTTGACCGACAGGGTTGTTCTGGTCGTGCCCGGCTTTACCGGAAGCTTCATATCGAGGGTAATCGAGCAAATAGCCGAGCCGGGGCCAGGAAGCTGGGATTGAGCCAGGGAGGAGAGAAGCGCGGTTGCCAGTGCTGCCGATCCCTCCTTTGAGTCACCGGCGCTGGCGTTGCTATCGCCTAGAAGAACTGACCAGGCACGAAGGTCAGTCGCAGCGAGATTTCGTTCGATCGACGCCGTGTCGCCGGGGCGGATTTCATCGAACGTCTTGTTTTCTATAATGCGTTCCATTGGGAAACTCCGCTCTTGCATCCACTCCGCCGAAGGGCATGGCAGTTCAGCTCACTCAGCCGCGTGAAGGACCTCCCCGGCCGCAGAGCCGCTGCCCAATCCAAGCACCTCCGCCAGCCGGGATAGACAGTCCTCCTCGACCGGCGCAATGGGTCCGATAGCAAGGGCACCAGCCCGGACCGTTCGCAGAAGCTCTTTTCGCTTTGCTTCCGAAGGAACAAGATTAGGCAAAGCTTCAAGCGCCTGGTCCCTGTAGATCCGCAAGATTGTAACCTGCGTTCTGACAAGAGCCTTAAATTCCGACAGTGAGAGTTTCGTCATTGACTGCCGCGCTTCATTGAGTGTGAGGGCAGTTCTGGAGTCCATGCTGTCCATGGAACCGATGATGAATAGGGCTGCCCGGATAATGGCGTCCTCATACGTGCCGGTATTGAGCTTGGCGGCCAGCTCCGATTTTTCTTTCTCCCATGCGGCGGTCCGGTCATGGGTTAGTGCGGGCGTGCGTCTTGTCGCTATCTCGGCTTCACTCATTTGGAGGAGGCTTTGAAGGGTGGGCGATCCGAAGATGGCGAAGAAGAGGTGCTCGACCATTGCATCCCTGGTTTCACCAAAGGCCTTAAGAGCAGCTTCAATCTGCGCCGATACCATCCCCTGCAACTGCCAAAACGGGTTGTCTCGAGATATGGGCTTCCGCTCCTCGCGCACCCGCTGAGCGAGCGTCGCCACCTCAGGCATCCAGGGGCTCTTGCTTGTGAAAAGGCTGTAGCTGAGCCGAAGCGGGTGAAGATCGCGTGCCAGGGCAGCTGTCTGGTTATTGGTGAGCGCGCGAACGCCGGGCTGGAAGAAAGTCCTGTAAATATTGTAATTGAGCTCGGAGAGCCGTTCGACCGTTTGGAAGGCCCGGTCGTCCTCCGGACTGTTGCGGCCGAGAGCACGGATGTCGTCGAGACTTCGCGGCTCGAAGGTAACGTTGCTTTCCGGGGTTAATTTCGCGTCACCGTGATCGTTCGGGGTGACGATCATCTCGAAGAGGCCAGGCGGAAGACAGTCGATAATATCGATAAGCTGAATGAACTGCTCGTCTTGGTTTTTGGCCACCCGCGAGGAAACGAAGAGCGCTAGATGACCTGCTTTTTGATCGAGGC
>JBKQOR010000009.1:0-12260 GCA_052145435.1 Rhodomicrobium sp.
GAATCGCCGCCTCGCCAAGGATTATGAAAACCTCGCCGAGACCCTTACGGCCTTTGTCTCGCTGGCCGCAATCCAGCTCGGAATCAGAAGACTCGCGCGGAGGTAGCTTTTGAGTCAGGTTCTAAGCGGTTATGACAACAGCATCAGCGAATGCCGCCATGCCGGCATGCTGCAAGGAAGAAAGCGACTCTTTCCGCCACATGGCGGCCGATCTCGGCGTGGAGCGTCTCCAGGCTCTCGCCTGCCAAGGCGCGCATGAACAAGGGTAAGACAATCAAATCGAGAAAATATCGAGCCGCCATTGTGCTATCCTGACTGAATGCGGGCGAAGCTCCAGACGTGGAGCATTCCGCTACCTCGCCCAATAGCCGCGCAACGGTTTCAGCTCCCTGCTCCCGCGCAATGCGGCAAACGCTGTTGCCAAGATCCGGAAAATTGCGCGCCTCGGCGATGCCCAGGCGGACCAAGCCTATTCCCTCGCTGGTCAAAGTCTCACGCAGAACCGCCGCACCAATGCTCGCAAGACGCTCCTCCACCGTCGAGCCCGAGGGGGAATAGCTTGCAACCCGCGTATGCTTATCGGCGACGTGACGCATGAGAGTGGCTTTGAAGAGCGCCTGCTTGTTAGAAAAGCGCGCATAAATCGTAGGCTTGCCCGCGCGCGCCGTCTCGGCGATTTCATCGACGCTCGCCCCCTCAAATCCGCGCTCAAGAAAGACTTTACGGGCAGCCTCGAGGATGCGCTCGTCAACCTCGCCTGCGAATTCCTTGGGCGGCCTGCCTGACCGCACGCTGCGGCGCGTCTTGGAGTTTTTTTCCGTTACCGTGGCCGTTGCCATCTCGCTCCCACTCCTCGCTAAGTTGCCAAGCTTGCGTCCCGCCCGGCGGCTTGGTCGCATCACCCAAATAGTGCTTACGCTGCCCCTTGTAAAGAGAACGTTACCGTATCGTTTTTTTATTGACGCAGCCCGCGCCACGCCCTAAGTAACGAAACGAAACGGTGCCGTTTGGTTAACCAGATAACCATTTTTGTTAACCAGGTAACCATTTAGGCCAATTCGAAGGCAGGAGCTGCGCAATGTTGAAAGATGATGCCAAGGCAGGAGACGCGCTCTTCGAGGAACGTCCGCAAGCCGAGACTGGGTGGCAGGATTGGCATGGCAGCGACGACCCTGCCCACAAGCAGCGTTGGAGAGAGAAGCTGAAGGTCCGGGCTCCGTCCACGCTGGAGCGCCCGGCCGTCGAGGCGCCGCAGCCCGAATTTCCGGCTGAGGCGGAACACGAGCATCCGCAAGCGCCAGGAAGCGGTGCGGCCCGGAAGAGTCTTCTTCACCGGCGTCCACTCACCTCCGTTATGGCTGCCCTCCTTCTCGGCACGGCACTGGCATCCGGCTATGTCTATTGGGATTATGCCGGCCACTTCCAGTCGACCGACGACGCGTTTATCGCCTCCCGCCAGATCGCCATCGCCCCGAAAGTATCGGGCTACGTGACGCAAGTGCCTGTCACCGACAACCAGCGCGTTCCCGCAGGCGGTGTCATTGCCCGCATCGACGACCGCGATTACCGCATTGCACTCGAGCAGGCGAATGCGCAGGTCGCTGCCGCGCAGGCCAGCATCAAGAACATCGCCGCGCAGATCTCGGTCCAGGATGCGCAAATCAACGCGAACAAAGCTCAGGTTGAGCAGGCGCAGGCTGCGCTGACATTCGCAGAGCAGCAGGCAGCGCGCTATGAGCACCTAGCCGGAACGGGCTTTGGCACCGTGCAAAACGCCCAGCAATATAGCTCGCAATTGCAGCAGCAGGAGGCGAGTGTGGACGTTGCGAAAGCGGCTCTCACTGTGTCACAACGCCAGATCGAATCGCTGCAGGCGCAGCGCGCCAGCGCGGAAGCTAGCCTCGCGCAGGCCATCGCGCAGCGCGATCAGGCCCAGCTCAACGTGTCATACACCACGGTGACCGCGGCCGAGCCTGGACGCGTTGTCAATCTCACCGCATTGCCAGGCGAACTTGCGCAGGCCGGCACGAACCTCACGATGTTCGTCCCGGATGAAATCTGGGTCACGGCGAACTTCAAGGAGACGCAGCTCGACCATATGCGGCCGGGCCAGCCGGTCACCTTGACCATCGACGCCTATCCCGAGCGCGAAATCCATGGCCATGTCGCGAGCGTGCAGCCCGGCTCAGGCACGGCCTTTTCGCTACTGCCGGCGCAAAACGCGACCGGCAACTACGTCAAGATCGTGCAGCGGGTGCCGGTGAAGATCGTCATCGACAATCCCCCAGCCGATGTCGCGCTCGGCCCTGGCATGTCCGTTGAGCCCACCGTGCGGGTGAACCCGAAGCCCTCGCTTTATGAGCAGCTTGCCTCCCAGTTCGAAAAGTGGGGGCTGTCATGAGCGCGAATGCTGAAGCCCTTCCGGCGCCGGCAGCCTCGGCTGCCGCAAGCGCCAATCCTTGGCTGATCGCCGTTGTGGTGGCGCTGGCGGTGTTCATGGAGGTCCTCGATACCACCATCGCCAATGTGGCGCTGCCCTATATCGCGGGCGGTTTGGGCGTGAGCCAAGACGAGGCCTCCTGGGTGGTGACCACCTATCTCGTCGCCAATGCCATTATTGTCACGGCCACGAGCTTTCTGCCGAAGCGGTTCGGCCGCAAGGCATTTTTCCTTTTCTCTTTGGGGTTGTTCACGCTGAGCTCCATCCTCTGCGGCATAGCCTGGAATCTGCAATCGCTGCTCTTGTTCCGCATCCTGCAGGGGCTTGGCGGCGGCGGCATGGTGCCCGTGGCGCAATCCATCCTGGCGGATTCCTTCCCGCCCCAAAAACGCGGCCAGGCCTTCGCGCTCTTTGGCGTCGCCGTGGTCGTCGCGCCCGTTGTCGGGCCAACGCTTGGCGGCTGGATCGCCGACAATTACTCCTGGCAGTGGAACTTCCTCATCAACGGTCCCGTCGGCCTTGCCGCCATGGCGCTCGTCTATGTTCTAGTCAATGGAGAGGAGCCCGCAAATAGCAGCGCCCGGTTCGATTCACTTGGCTTCCTGCTTGTTGCGACCTTCCTGGGCTCTCTGGAGGTCGTGTTAGACCGCGGCCTGGTCGAGGACTGGTTTGGATCCACCTTCATCGTGACCTTTTCGGTTATTTGCGCGCTGGCATTCGTGGCGCTGATCCCGTGGGAAGCGGCGCAGAAAAATCCCACTGTCGATGTCCGCATGATTGCCACGCGGCAGTTCGGCTCCGCTTTCGTGGTGATGGTGGCGACCGGAGCCATCCTTTACGCAACGACGCAGTTCCTGCCTCAGCTCGTGCAGGAACAGTTTGGCTACACGGCGACATGGGCGGGGCTCGTGCTCTCGCCGGGCGGGCTTGTCACCATGTTCATGATGTTTGTAGTGGGCGCGCTCTCGAACCGCGTCCAGCCCAGATATCTCATCGCGGCCGGCGCGATCATGATCGCGATCTCGATGTATGGGCTGACCAATCTGACGCCCGATCTCAACTTCTGGTACTTCGCCAAGTCGCGGATGCTCTTGGGCTTCGGATTGCCGCTGATCTTCCTGCCGATCATAGGCGCTTCCTATGAAGGCCTCCCGCCCAGCAAGACGGACCAGGCCTCCGCGCTGATGAACGCGGCCCGTAATACCGGCGGCTCGATCGGGGTCTCGATTGCTAACAACGTGCTGGCTCATCGCGAGCAGTTCCATCAAACTATGCTGACCGGCAATGCCATCCCGTCGGGCATCGCCTATCAGGACACGCTACATCAGGTAACGAACTACTTTGTAAGCCAAGGCAGCTCGCTGGTGCAGGCGCAGCAGCAGGCGATTGCATGGATCGGCCAGCAGATTCAGGCGCAGGCAGCGCTCCTTTCCTATGTCGATGTCTTCTGGGTGCTGACGGTGATCTCGCTCGCCGCCATTCCGCTCGCATTGATGTTGCGGAAGGTCAAGCTCGGCGGCGCCGCGCCCATGGGTCACTAAGAAAAGTAAAGAGAAACGGGGCGGTTTTCCGGCATAAGTGCGCCGCCGCCCCGCTACCTTGCTCAGGGGCACGTACAAAAAAGAGCGGCTCCAAGGCGGCCCCTTCGCAAATCGTTATCGAGAAAATCTCAGCTCTTCTTGTGCGACACGTGGTGCTTGGCCGCCTCGCTCGCGTGGTGCGCGGCGTGGACGGTGTGGGCATGCGCGGAGTGAGCGTGATGGGCGGCCTTCTCGTGGTCGCCCGAAGCGTAATGCGCGGCGGCTTCCTTATGGTGCTTGCCTGCGTGCTCGTGATGCTCCGCTGCCTTTTTATGGTGCTCGTGTGCCGGGTGAGGGGCAGCCGCTGTGGGAGCCGTCTTTGCGCCTTCTTTTCCGGTGTGCTGCTCTTTTGCCGGTTGCTTTGCCATTATCTATCCTCCAGAATCGAAAATTATAAATAACGGTGTGTCACACAACCCGGCCGTTGTCCATGTGGATAGATGCCTTGCGCCAGGCGCCGCCAGTCCGCATTTTTGTATCCTGAAGAAAAGGGAGGACGTCATGGCCGAAGGTAGCGTCCCGCCACCGGTTTTCGCGAGCGCACAAGACCGCAGCTCGCTTTACGCGGATCTTTCGGGCTGGCTCGGCAACCGGTTCAGCCAGGCCCTGGCGCTGAGAGTGCAGCACGGCCATACTTTGACCTGGATCGAAAACCAGCCGCCCGAGGCGGTCGCTTTTCCGCGCTCGACGGACGAGGTCGTGCGCATCGTGAAGCTTTGCGCGCAGAAACGGGTGCCCATCGTCGCGTTCGGCGCCGGCACCTCGCTCGAGGGCCATCTCAACGCACCTCACGGGGGTTTGGCCCTCGACTTCGCACAGATGGACCGCGTCTGCCAAGTCAATGCGGAGGACATGGATTGCGAGGTCGAGGCCGGCGTGAAGCGCAAGGCGCTGAACACCCATTTGCGCGACACAGGGCTATTTTTCCCCGTCGATCCGGGTGCCGACGCCACGCTTGGCGGCATGGCGGCAACGCGGGCATCGGGCACTTGCGCCGTCCGCTATGGCACGATGCGCGAGAACGTTATGAACGTGACCGCGGTTCTGGCGTCCGGCGAAGTCATCAAGACCGGCCAGCGCGCGCGCAAATCGGCAGCTGGATACGATCTCACGCGCCTCATCGTCGGCTCGGAGGGAACGCTCGGCATTATCACGCAGCTCACGCTGCGCTTGTACGGCATCCCGGAAGCCATCGTCGCGGCGGTGTGCCCATTTTCCGCGCTGGAAGGCGCCTGCAAGGCGACCGCGGCGGCGATCCAGCTCGGCCTCGGTGTGGCACGCATCGAGCTTCTCGACGCCCTTCAGGTCCACATCTGCAACGTGTACTCGAAGCTGAAGCTGCCGGAGGTCCCAACGCTCTTCCTTGAGTTTCACGGCACGCCCGCAGCCACGGACGAGCAAGTGAACATCTTTTCAGGCTTGGCGGAGGAGAATGGCGGCGGCCCTCTATCCTACACGGCCAACCCCGAGGAGCGCGCCAAGCTTTGGCAGGCGCGGCACGACGTTTATTGGGCGCAAAGGGCATACGCGCCTGGGAAATCCGCCTATGTCACCGACATTTGCGTTCCTATCTCCAACCTCGCGGCTTGCGTAAAGGAAACTGAGGCCGATATCGAAGAGCTGGGCCTGACCGTGCCAATCGTTGGCCATGTTGGCGACGGCAATTTCCACGCCGTGCCTCTTGTCGATATGAGCGACGCGGACGAGGTACGCCGGGCGAAAATATTCGCGGACCGCATGACCGGGAGGGCGCTTTCCTTCGAGGGCACCTGCACAGGCGAGCATGGGATAGGGCAAGGCAAAAAAACCTACCTCGCCGCCGAGGCCGGCGCTGGCATTGAGACGATGCGCGCGATAAAACAGGCGCTCGATCCTTGCTGCATCCTTAATCCGGGCAAGATCATCTAGTCTACCGGAGGCGCAGAACGCGTTCTTCCCGCGCGGTCAGCGCACCAGAGCCAAGAGGACTGATTTGGGCCGCCTACTCGCCACACTCGCCACCATCCTGATCCTTGTGCTCGGCGCAGCCTTCGCCGTGCCCGCCTTTGTCGATTGGACTGCTTACCGGTCCGGCATCGAGAAAACGGCATCGGCGATCCTTGGCCGCAAGGTGAGCATTCTCGGCGATATCGACATCGTGCTGCTTCCTGAGCCGCACATTCGAGCCGCGAGCATTGCCGCGGGGAACGGCAAGGCGGACGGCGCGCTCATGACCGCCAGCGCAGTCGATATCTCCTTGTCGCTTCAGGCGATCTTGGGCGGCCGGCTCGAAGCGAGCAAGCTCAAGCTGGTACACCCGGAGCTGACTTTGGATTTCACCAAGCCGTTTTCGCAGCCGGAAACAGCCGCCATGGACGGCGCGTTTGCGTTGTCTGCCGAGGTCAAGAGCATTGAGATCGAGGCCGGCCGCATTTCGGTGTTCTCCCGGAGCAGCGCCGGAGCCGAAGCGTTGGCGCTGACGAAAATCAACGGCTTCGTTTCGGCCTCGCCTCCAGGCGGCGCCTACCGTTTCGCCGGCCGTCTCACGCAGAACGGGCACCAATACGACGTTAAGCTTTCCGCGGCACCCGATTCGGAGAAAGGCGTGAAGCTTGCCGGAAACGCAGTTGACGCGGCTTCAAAAATCTCGCTCCAAGCGGACGGTTTGCTGAACGCGGCCGAGGACCCAGGCTTCGAGGGGACCATGGCACTCAACCTGCCGCAAGGCGCGGGTCGCCTCCCCTTTGAGATTCAGCTGAAATCGGCGGCAAAGATCGGGTTCGCGGAAGCAGCCCTCGACGATCTGTCGCTGACACTTGACGAGCAGAACCGGCCGCAGGTTTTTGCTGGCTCGGCAAAGCTCGCATTCGACGCCAAAACCGCTTCTATCGCGCTGCAGGCCCATGCGCTGGATGCCGATACACTAGCGAGCGCTTCGGCTGGGCAGGGCACAGCCATGGGCGCTGCCGCGTCTGCGGAATGGAGCCGTCTTCGAAGCGCTTTGGGCAATCTTCTGTGGCTCTATCCCGAATATGCCGTAAGCCTTGCATTCGAGGCCGGTCAGATTCAGCTCAAAGGTGAGCCAATCGAGAACGTTCTCATCCACGGCACGCGCAGGCCGCAGCGCTGGATTTTCGAGCAGGCGCAGGCAGCCTTGCCTGGCGGCGCCTCGGTCAAGCTAGCCGGTACCCTGACCGGGGGAAGCACGCCCCGGCTTAACGCAACCGCGGCCCTCGAAGGAAAAAACCTCAGCAGGCTCTCCCGATGGCTTATCCCTCCGGGACCGGGCGGTGCCCGCGCGCCCGCAGGCGCGTTCGCGGTTCAGGGATCGCTGACACTGTCGAACGAAGTCTCCGCGTTCGAAGGCGTGAGCGGAAGCCTGGAGGGAACGCCCTTTACCGCGAGCCTGCATTTCGAGAAGGCGCCCGTCCGCAAGCTCCAGCTTGCGCTTGCCGGCGAAAATTTCGATCTCAGCTCGGTCGAAAGCGAGCAGGAGAGCGCTGCCGCCCTGTCGCCGGAGAGTTTCAAAGAGGTGTGGCAAGGGGGCTTGGCGCAAGTTGCGGCCCTGCTAAGCGGCGATCCGCAGGGCTTCGACACAGCCGACGTCGATATCTCCGCCGGGGGCATCAAGACAAGCACGGCCGAGGCAAAGAACGTCGCTATTCATGTCAAATTCGATAAGGACCTGATTACGGTCTCCAAGTTGAGCGCGGAAACGGCCAGCGGTCTCGTGTTGCGGGGCGAAGGGGCAGTACCGTTGCGGGGCACGGGCCAGGGGCGCTTCGACGGGCGGCTCGAGGCCCGCTCGCCGCAAGCCATCGTCCAGCTTGCAGGCCTGGCCGGAGCCCGGCGGGGCAGCTTCGAGCGCCGGGCCGCAGACATGGCACCCGCGGCTCTATCGATCGGCTACAGCAACGACGCCGCTACAGGCACCGCGACCGCGCTGCTCTCGGGCAATTTGGGGCCGGCGCGCGTCGAGTGCCGCGCTCAGCTCAAGGGACCGCTCTCGGATTGGAGAACGGACCAGCTCTCGACTCAGTTCAAAATATCCGAGCCGGACAGCAACAAGCTTCTTTCGCTTCTTTTCCCGGATGCGGTTTTCGCGCCTGGCGCTTCGCTGTCTCCGGGCGCTTTAGCAGTCAGCCTCAACGGCGTTTCGGAGCAGCTCGAAACTTCGGCCACTCTGACATCCGGCGCTTTGTGGGTTCAGCTCGACGGAGCAACGGACATCAAGGCACAATCTGCCGGTTTCAAGGGCAAGGCCTCGGCATCGAGCCTGACGCCGGAGCAGTTCCTGCCGGATTCCTTGCTCGCCCTGTTGGGCGGCGAGCCTAGAGCGAATTTGCGCCTCAGCGCAAACATTGCCGCTGCTACCGGCCGCTTCGATGCCGATGAGCTGATAGCGGAAACGCAAAAAAACCTCGTCACCGGGCGTTTGGCGATCGAAACACGGGGCGGGATCACGCGCGCCGATGCGAACCTCAAGGCGGATAAAGCTTCGCTGCCGGCCCTGCTCGGCTACTTCCTTTCTGGAACTCCCGCGGATGGCGCCGCATTAGCGGTGCCAGCGGCACTCGGCGCGCCCCCGCCCGCTCCCGGCATTTGGAGCGGCCGCCCGTTCTCGATGCCCGCATTCCAGGAAACCGCGGGCAAGATCTTCCTCGTCGCGAGGACGCTGAAGCTGAGCGATGCTCTTGTGCTTACGGATGCTCAGTTCAACGCGAACCTCGATAAAGGCCGTCTCGACATCGAAGATCTCAGAGGAAAGACGCTCGGCGGCAGTTTCGATGCGTCGCTCAGCCTGACAGCGAAGGGTGCCACCGTTTCCGGTGAGGCGGAGATATCCCTCGACGGAGCCGGCTTGACCGAGCTCGCCAGTCCTGGCACTTCCCCTGTCGTGGCGGGACAAGCCTCTTTATCGCTACTCGTCTCAGGACAAGGATTGAGCCCGCGCGGGCTCATATCGGTGCTCCGGGGCCGTGGCACGATCCGGCTCTCCGGCGGAACGCTTGCGAAGATGTCGCCAACGGCCGTGCAAACAAGTGCGGAGGAGTTGCTGGCAGAGCAGCTGCCCCTCACGGAGGGCGCGGTCACCAACAAGATCCTGGCGGCAATCCAAACGAGCGATTTCGCTTTCCGGAGGTTGAAAATACCCGTGAACGTCGCCGATGGCATCCTCGAAATCCGGCGGGCCTCGTTCCGGGGCGACGAGGGCACGGTCCGCATGGAGGGCTATCTCGATCTCAACAAGGCGCAGGTGGACAGCACTTGGCAAATGGGCGTCAGCTCCGACAGCCGTCACAAGTGGCCGCCAGTTAAGATCATGCTGTCGGGGCCTTTGCGGGAGCTTGGGGCGAGGCCAAAATTCCTCGCCGGCGAGGATTTCGTCCGCGCCATTCTCGTTCGAAAAATGGAAGGTGACATCAACCGGCTCGAAAGCTTGAATAGGCCTAACGCGCAGCTGCCCCCGGCCAAGCCTTCCGCACCGTCGAATAAACCCTCCGCCGCCGCGCCGGCCTGGACCGCAACACAAGAGCCGGCCCCTCAAAAAAGCCGTCGCCGCAAGCGCGAAAAGGTCAAGTCCGGGGAAACGCCTGCCACCCAGCCTCCAGCGGCGCGAAGCTTCGAGCAGCGTATGCGCGACGCGCTGGAGAATGGCACCTCCACCCCCGCCGCCCGCTGAAGCTGCTAGAGTGCGTCCGGAAGTGTGAGCGGTTTTTCCGGCAAGACGCACGGCAAAGCAAAAACTTAGGGCCCGCTTTCGATTTCATCGAAAGCGGAACGGCTCTAAGGCGTCAGAAGCCCCGAAAGCTTCCGGCAGGTCTCAGTATGCGTCAAATTCAAATAAAGCGGCGTTACTGATATCGCTCCGGTTTTGATCGCCCACATATCCGTGCCTTTGCCGGCGTGAAACGAGCGCGGCAGGAAGCCGAACCAGTAATAGGGATTGCCGCGGGTATCGAGACGGTCCTCGACGCGCAAATAATCCTGATCGCGCCTGCCTTGCTCGGTGACCTGAATACCCTGAACTTTACTTGGTTCCCTGTCCGGGAAATTCACGTTGATTAAAACGTCTTTCGGCCAGCCCGCCGCGATTAGCTTGCGCACGATGTCCGCGCCAAGCGCCATCGGCGTCTCCCAATGGATCCGTTTCGGGTCCTCCCAATCCACGGCAAGGCTCATGGCTATGGAGGGAATACCGAGCATGGTGCCCTCGATGGCTCCGGCGATGGTGCCCGAATAGGTCACGTCGTCGGCAATGTTCGAGCCGCGATTGACCCCGGACAGCACAAGCGCCGGCTCTTCGCCCTTCAGCACATGCCGGACGGCCATGATCACGCAATCTGTCGGCGTGCCTTTGACCGCGAACACCCGCTCCGAAAGCTTGCGCAAGCGGAGCGGCTCGTGCAGCGTCAGCGAGTGCGCGGCCCCGCTCTGGTCCGTTTCGGGCGCAACCACCCACACATCGTCCGAAAGGTCCGAAGCGATCTTTTGCAGGGCATCGAGACCGGGAGCTTCGATGCCGTCGTCGTTGGTTATGAGTATTCGCATGCGTACAGTTTTACGTGAATGCGCGGCCCCTGCCTACATCAAGTTTGCCGCAGGGGGGCGGTTCCATGAGCGGAACGCAAGATTACCTCTCATCCCGGCCCTCTCCCGCTAGGGGAGAACAGCCCTGAGGGAGCCTTCCGCGGTCTTAGACGCGACGGCACCTAAAGGGTGGGCGGATCGACAATGATTTCAAAATCCGCCGGAGCGAGTTTTATGCCACCAGCCGTAACCAACAGCGATAGGCTTACCGTGGTGGCGCTAGCGGGCGCCCCTGAATGTGCCACGAAAATCGCCGTTAGCGGCCGCGATTTCCAACACAAGGCTTGATATTGCGCATCGATGTTTATCGGACGGTCTTCCTCTCCTGGGTCCTCTGAGGCGGGTAAGCATTCCAGCATAAGCTGTACGCTCGATCCCGGCCCGATTTCGGCGACGAACGAAGCGGATATTTCGTTTTCCGGCGGCGCGCCGTTCCCCAGTTCTTGGAGGTCCAGGAGATGCTCGATCTCAATCGCGATCTCAAAGCTATGATTGCCCGGCACCCGTTTCGGAGCCCTCGCTACAAACCTGACCGGGTCCGCCATGCTGACGGATGACGGTTCCTCGCTCCAAGGGAAGCCGATGATTTCATGCGCCAGCGGCGATCCATGAGTCGTGCCAGGCGCGCGCATTCGATCGCCTTGACCGCCCTCTTGCGTGGCCGACGCTAAAAGAGTGAGCGTTCGGGAAGACGTTTTGGCGGCAGGGCTGTCCTGCGCCGCTTCTGCGCCGATGTCCGTTATGGGCTCGCCCAGCCAGACCGGGTCCGCTACAGCGGCTGTGTCTGCAATCCGGGGCCGTCTCGCCGGGGACGGGCTCTGCTCTGTGCGAAGTGCGTATTCCGACCTAAGATAAAGATACATAAAAGTTGGCAAGGATAGAAATAAGAACGCCACAAAAAATAGCTGTGCGTCAGAAAACTCTCTTACGATAGACATCGCGATTTCCAAAGCTTTGTTGACTGGAACGGCAGTGGCGCAAAGAACCTGCGAGACGAGTCTTCGCAGAAGCCGGGCACGGAGACAAGGGCCTAAGTACGAAATGCGCGCGGGCCCGCCGGCTTGAGCATGACAAAGCCCGGCGCTAACCTTAGTGCGAGGCGTGGGTGCTCGTCCTCGCACGGCCGCGTCGAGAGGAAGGTACCTGGCGGATGAGTTTCGATCATCTAAAAGAATGGATCGGGCGCAGCGAAACCCAAACCGATGTGGCAACGCAAGCGCCGCTCGCCGGGCTCGCCGCGACGCTCGATCATGCGGCACCGCCCTGGCGGGCGGGCGAGGTGCCGCCGCTGGGCCATTGGCTTTATTTCCTCCCGCGCACGCCGCAGCACGAAATCGGGCCGGACGGGCACGCGAGGCGTGGCGGGTTTCTGCCGCCTGCCGGGCTGCCGCGCCGCATGTGGGCCGGCGGCGAATTTGAGTTTCTAGCGCCGGTGCCCGCCGGCGCGGCCATCGAGCGGCGCTCCAGCATCGCCAATATCGAGCACAAGGCGGGACGCTCCGGGGCTATGATTTTCGTCCGCGTGGAGCATGAAATTTCGGTGCAAGGGACGCCCGCGATCCGGGAGGTCCACAGCATTGTCTATCGCAAGGCGCCGAAGCCGGGCGAAGAGGGAGCCGCCGATACGCAGAAGGGGGATTTGGGGCATCCCGCCAAGCTCGCCGCTGAAT
>JBKQOR010000010.1:0-2995 GCA_052145435.1 Rhodomicrobium sp.
GCGCGCCCTGGGCCCGTTTCTGGCGCCGCTGGCCGTAAAAACCCGAAAACCATCGCTTCCGGATCGAAAAATTGTGGCAGCGCCCGGCCGCCGCGGTCCCGATGGGGTTTTCACACAGCCTGGGCCCGGAGTTCGAGTGACGGCGCTTAATGGCCACATCCGCTATCTGGCCTTAAGCGGTTGTTGTAGCGTGTTTTCCCGGTGTTAGAGCTTTAGCGAAATAAGTACGCTCTAAAACATGAAGTCAATTTCAAGACTGACATTGTCAGTCTTGTCGGGATTGCTCGGCAATGCCTCAGCTGAATTGGCCGCTGTTTTGATCCCTGTCGCTCGATTTCGAGTGGTCCTGATAATGCACCTCGTCGAAGGCGCGCTCGTCCTCGGTCCAGCGCAAGGTCCCGTCATAGCGGGTGCCCATCTCGATACCGATGCCTTGATGGAAAATGTCGCCTTCAACTTTCGCCGAGGATCGCAGCATGACGCGGCGGCCGCGGATGGTACCCAACACTTTGCCATGCACGGTCACTTCCTGATTGGCGATAATGCCGCCATTGACGCTGCCGTTGGCCGTGACGATCAGTGAGGTGCAATAGATATTTCCCTCGATCGTGCCGTCGAGGGTCACGCTGCCGGTGGATGAAACATCGCCGATAATCGTCAGGTCGGAGCTAATATTGGAATCGCCAGTGGAATGGACGCTTCGGCCTGCCGCAATGGGCTGAGAAATGGGAGACGGGGTCGCCATGGGCTGACCTTTACGCATGAACAGTGGGTTTGATCCAAAACTAAATGCCCGCCGCGCAATCCACGCAGCCGTCTCAATGTCTAGTCGGTCCTGGCAGTCATTTGCAAGGAAAAGCTAGCGCTGGATCAGGAAATCGTTAGCTGGGTCTCAGCCAAGAGCCACTGGGTCTGGATCGCCATCGTCATCGAGACGATGGCTTTGCTCTCATGGTTTGCCGCCACCCTCACGCAGCAAGTGAAGTTCGCATTCCTTTTCGGCTTCAATGTGATGTTGCCGGTTGCCTCTGAGAAAGCCTCAACGCTTTCGCCACGCTCGCGGCGTGCGCGACGATTTCACCGTGCGCTTATGAAATAGTTCGCTTGATATCGAACGCAGGATGAAATCATCCTCGACCAGAAGAATTCGATGACCGTGCAATGGCATTCGGGCCCCCTCCGATGTACGCGAACCTACAACGCAACAGCCGCTATAGGTGTGTGTTCCCCTGATCCGGCGCATTACTCCCGAGCCGTGGCGATATCGCCACACGCCAGAACGATCAGCTAGCCGCTGAAATCGGCCGAAGGCTTGCGGGATACCGCCCGCCCCGCAAGCCTCTCGCTATCGAGCAATCATATGCGAATGCCCCTTAGGATGCCTTTCGCAAATCGCAGCGCGACCGTCCCTCGTCAGTCGGGCGGTAAATTCGAAAACCTTGGGCACGTCTAGATTCGTCTTCATATATGGAATGCTCACTAATGAGCGCTTGGACAACAGCTCGCGATGTGCGGAGGCCGAACTCTCTGCCGCTTTTATCGCGCCGTGCAACCGGGTCCCCGCCTGCCTCTCTCAAGGTGAGGTAGTCGTTTTGAAGGGTCCGTGGATCCCACTCCCATTGGATATAGCGGCCTTCAACCGCGACTAATTCTCGAAGAAGGTCACTGGAAAGGATCTCACCCATTATCTCGCCCGCTACACCCATCGCGTGGCCATCTCCAACAGCCGCCTAATCGCGGCCGATGCGGATGGCATCACCTTCAAATACAAGGATTACCGGATCGAAGGGCCAGAGCGATACAAGACCATGACGCTCGACCCGCACGAGTTCATCCGGCGCTTTCTGCTGCATGTGCTGCCAAAGGGCTTCCACCGCATCCGCCATTACGGGCTGCTGGCCAATGGCAGCCGCGCGGACAACATCGCCAAGGCCCGCGCACTGCTCGCCATTTTGCCCGTGGCAGAGGCCAATGATACCGGAACCGCGGAGAAGGCTGAGCTGGATGGCTCCCGCGTCCTGGCGCGGCCATGCCATGCTGCGGCGGGCGCATGATCGTCATCGAGGTTTTTGCCCGCGGCTCCATGCCCCGGTACCGGCCACCAAGCGCAATGCCAGTTTGGATCGGCACGTCATGATGCCGTTATTGCCGTTTTCAAACAGCAATATTGGCCGCGATTGCTGCTGGGCTTGGCCCTCCCACACCGGCGCTCGCCTCAAAAAGCGTCGCGGCTGCAACACAGGCATCCGAAAAGCTGCACAGGACACCGAATGAATCTCCCGTGGGCGCAGAATGCATACACATTGCCGGTCTCAGCGGATTAATCAGGCTTTTGCCAAGTGGTGGCGCAAAATGGCCGGGGACAAATGTCCTGATGCGCGCAAAGAGCGCATCCGCCGCGAACACGTCGGCGTGGCCGTAGCTTTGTATGAGGATATACGGCGATGGAAGGTCAAAAGGCAGAAGAGCCGCATCCGGCAAATCGAGCACGGCTGATCGGCATCGCTAATCTCGCTCCGCTGCCGGGCAGGCCTTTATCGCAGCGTCCAGATGTCTTACGACGCCGGGGAGCCGCGCGTAACGGGCTAGGATTTGTAGCTCCATCATCAGCGCTTTAATGAATTTGTTGAGCTGTGCATCGGAGACGCCGTGACGCTGCAAAAGCGCATAGATGTTCTTGTCATCTTCGGCGGAAATCGGAGCCTTGCTACCCATGAAACATCTCCCTTTGCAATTCCTATTTTCAATAATCAAGAATGGGTGTCTCGTCAAACTGAAACAATTGCTGCATGATACGAAATCCGGTTGAATGGTTCACCCACCGGTGTCATCCCGGAAATGCCGGAGGCATCGGGATCTTTGCAGATGCCGGCGCCTTATAAGATCCCGGATTGTATGTTGCTGACGGCTAACTTTCCCGCCCAGCGAATCGGCGAAGGTGAGCCCGTGATATATTCATGCATATTGACAAATATTTGTCATATAGACAGCCAAT
>JBKQOR010000011.1:0-4853 GCA_052145435.1 Rhodomicrobium sp.
CTGCCCGGCCGCCCTGTTCGTGCCCACCACCGACGGCGGCATCCTGTTCAACTACGAGCAGTGCTTCGAATGCGGTACCTGCTATCAGGTGTGCAACCAAGAGGGCGCTATCACCTGGGCCTACCCCGACGGCGGCGACGGTGTCGTGACTCCTCCCAGGGGAGAGGGAGTTTCGAGCGTTCCCTCGCTCCAAAGGGGAGAGGGACAGGGTGAGGGGGTCTTGAGTCAGCGCCGGCGAAGGTTGCTATTACGGCTTAATGGGCTCCTCCGCTCCAGCCGTCTCGCCGCAGTTGTGGCGCTCGCAGCGTTTGCGGTTCTGCGCTTCCTCGACCCGGCGCCCATCGAAATCGCGCGCGACTATACTTTCGATTTCTACCAAAAGCTGCATCCGCGCCGCGCTGGGGACTTTCCCGTCACCATCGTGGATATCGACGACAAGAGCCTGGCCGCTATCGGCCAGTGGCCCTGGCCGCGAACGGTGCTCGCTAATTTGATCGGCCGGCTGAGCGAGAGCGGTGCTCCCGCCATAGGCTTCGATATGATTTTTCCCGAAAGGGACCGCTTGTCGCCAGCCCGGCTCATGGACCTCGTTCCGGCGGGCGATGACGAGCTCAAACGAAAGCTCTCCGCCTTGCCGGACAACGACGCGCTCTTCGCGCAAGCCATCGCCCGCGCGCGTGTCGTTTTGGGCCGGTCCGCGCTGCGCAACGCAGCAGTTGCGCCGGTCTCCTATGCGAAAGAAAAGCGTTCCATCGCCACGATAGGCGGCGATCCCCGCGCCGATCTCCTTCGCTTCCCCGCGCCCCTGAAAAACCTGCCGGAGCTGGATAATGCAGCGGCGGGTCACGGGATGCTTTCGGTGCTGCCGGAACGCGACGGCGTGATCCGGCGGGCGCCCCTTGTACTTTCGGTTGGCGGCGTTCTCGAGCCGTCGATGTCCATCGAGCTGCTCCGCGTCGCCTCCGGCGCCTCGTCGCTCGTCGTCAAGCGCGATACGGCCGGGGTCAGAAGCGTTGCCCTCGCCGGCGTCGAGATCCCTGCCGATGCGGATGGCCAATTGTGGGTCTCGTTCGCCCCGCACGATCCGCGCCGTTACGTCTCCGCTGCCGCGGTGCTCGCGGGCGAGGTGCCGCGCGAGCGCATCGAGGGCAGGATCGCGATCGTAGGAACCTCGGCGGCGGGCCTTTTCGATCTCAAGTCCACGCCCCTCGACAAGGTGATCCCAGGGGTCGAGGTTCATGCGCAGATCGTCGAAAGCATTCTCGGCGGCGCCACGCTGAACCGCCCCAATTACGCGATTGGCGCTGAAATCGCCCTCGCCTTCGCCGCCGGAGCCGTGCTCGTGATCGCCGCCCCCCTCACCGGCGCTTTGGGAAATCTGCTGATCGGCGCGGGCTTGGCGGCGCTTCTCGCGGGGCTAGCCTGGTATCTGTTCGCCGCCCACCGGCTCCTCATCGATGTGTCTTATCCGCTGGCATCGACCTTTGCGGTTTTTCTGCTCATGACATTCATGAATTATCTGCGCGAGGAGAAGCGCCGCAGCCAGGTCCGCACGGCCTTCCGCCAATATTTATCGCCCGTCCTCGTGGAGCAGCTCATCAAGGAGCCCGGCCGGCTCGTTCTAGGCGGCGAGACGCGCGAAATCTCGATCCTCTTCAGCGATGTGAGGGGGTTCACCTCCATAGCCGAAAGCTTCATGGACAATCCCGCGGGCCTCACAGCGCTGATGAACCGCATGCTGACCGCGCTGTCGCATCCGATCATCGAGCGCCGGGGCACCATCGACAAATATATCGGCGATGCGATCATGGCGTTTTGGAATGCGCCGCTCGACGATCCCAACCATGCGCTAAACGCCTGCGAGGCCGCGCTGGCAATTCTCGCCTGCCTCGAAAAGCTGAACGCGGAGCGGCGGCAAGAGGCGCTGCAAGCCGGAGTAGCGGTCCAAGATATGGAGATCGGCATCGGCATCGGCACCGGCACGGCTGTCGCCGGCAATATGGGCTCCGACATCCGCTTCGATTATTCCGTGCTCGGCGATACCGTCAATCTGGCCTCGCGGCTCGAAGCGCTCACCGCAGTGTACGGCCTGCGCATTCTCGCCGCCGCGGAAACGGCGCGGCGCTGCGCCGGCGCCCTCGCCACGCTGGAGGTCGACCGCGTGCGCGTGAAGGGCAAGCAGCAGGCGGAAACGGTTTACACGATCTTCGGCGCGGAACTTGCCGGGCAAGTGCATTTCGAAGCCTTCCGAGCCGCGTTTCATGCGATGCTCGGCCATTACCGGGCGCGGAACTTCGCGCAGGCCCAGATCGATCTCAGCCGCTGCCGGGAGCTGAACCGGATGGGTCGGCTCGGCAAGCTTTTGGACGTTTACGCGGCGCGGATCGCGCGGTTTATTGAAAATCCGCCGCCCGCCGATTGGGACGGTGTGTTCGCTGCGCATACCCCGGCCGCGTGACCGTGCGCCGCGTTTAAGCGCAAAAACCGAAGAAGATGGATGGATCGCCGGCCGCGCCTGCGCTATGATGCGGGCGGTCGATGGGTAGGAGGCTTATTCGAGGCGAATCGCCCCTCACCCCAGCCCTCTCCCCATGGGAGAGGGAGTCTGGTCGCGGCCATTGTGCGGGCGTCCCCTCTCCCAGAGGGAGAGGGACAGGGTGAGGGGTGGAACCCGGGGGGATATGTCATGCGCGTAGTGGCGGCGATGATTGCGGTTGCGGCGCTGGCGGGAGCGGCGCGGGCGGAGGATTTGCCGGACCAGCGGCCCATGCTGCGGATCGAGCCGGGAATGCATACGGCGTCAATCCGGCGCATCGGCGTGGACGCGGCCTGCTCGCTGATGTTGACGGGCTCACATGACAAGACGGCACGGCTTTGGGCATTGCCGGAACATGGGCATGGAAGCCCGAAGCTTTTGCGTACCTTTCGCGTGCCGATCGGCGAAGGTTACGAAGGGCGTATCGACGCCGCAGCGCTTTCCCCCGATGGGAGATGGGTGGCTGCCGGCGGCTGGGATGCCCGCTACTCCGTCGACAAAACTATGGCGGTCTACATCTTCGAAGCTGCTACCGGGCGTCTCATCCGCCGCCTGGGCCGTTTCGGCGAGATTACACTCCATCTTGCCTTTTCTCCCGATGGCAGCCGTCTGGCTGCCACGATATTTGGCGGCGAAGGGATGCGCCTTTGGGAGACAGCGGACTGGCGATCCCTAGCAGAGGACAAGAATTACGGAGGAAAAAGTAGCTATGGCGCTGCCTTTGACGCTGCGAACCGGCTCTATACTGTAGCCGATGACGGCCGGATCCGTCGATATGATGCCGCGGGACGTTTCGAAGGGAGCGTGGCCGTAAAGGGCGGCAAGGAGCCCTTCGGAATCGCGCTCCAAGGTCAAACGGGGAAACTCGCCATCGGCTGAGGGGACACAACTTCGGTGGAGATATACGACGCCCGCTCGCTAAAGTGGCTCTATGCCGCCGATAGCGGCGGAATTAGCGGCGGTGGTCTCAGCGCGGTAGCCTGGTCTACTGATGGCGCCAGGCTTTATGCAGGGGGGACGCATGTATCCGGGACCACCCTCCCTGCCGTTATCTGGCAAGACGAGGGCCGGGGCAAACGCTCAGAACCGCCGCTTTCGCGGAATCTAATCTCTCAGTTTCTACCGTGTGGCGAGTGGGTTGCGGTGGGAGCGGCCGACCCCGCCTTCGGGCTGATCGAGGCGAATGGTGTTAAGCGCGTCTGGCAAGAGGGCGTTACCGCCGACATGCGCGGGAAGCTGCGGGATGCTTTCACCCTTTCTGCCGACGGCACCCGCGTCCGATTCGGCCTGGGCTTGGGCGATGCGACTCCGGTGCTCTTCGACCTCACCGCCTTCGATCTTCGTGACTCTCCGCAAGCCGTGCCCGGCCTCGCGGAGCCGAAGACAAGCGGCATCGCCGTCAGCGATTGGGAGGATGAGTTGACGCCGAAGTTAAAAGGCAAGCCTATCGGGCTTTATTCACGCGAACCGTCGCACGCAATCGCCATTACGGCTGACGCATCGCGCTTTCTCCTTGGCGCGGAGTGGACACTCCGGTTCTATCAGGCCTCTGGGGGTGCGCTGTGGACTAAATCAACGCCCGGCGTCTCCCGGGGCGTGAATATCAGCCAAGATGGAAGACTTGCCGTAGTTGCCTACGCCGACGGTACGATCCGCTGGCACCGGCTTTCGGACGGCCAAGAGCTGCTTGCGCTGTTCGTGCATGCCAAGGACCGCCGCTACATCGCGTGGACGCCGAAAGGCTATTACGCTGCCTCGCCCGGCGCGGAGGACCTCATCGGTTGGCATGTGAACCGCGATTGGGACCACGCGCCCGACTTCTATCCCGCCTCGCGCTTTCGCGACCAATTCAATCGGCCCGACATCGTAAAGCTTGTGCTCGATACGCTCGACGAGGACGCGGCCATCGCTGTCGCCAACCGGCTCGCAGGCTCAAAACCGGCGCGGGAGATCGCCAAGATACTGCCGCCGGTGATTACCGTCCTTTCGCCCGGCGAAGGCAGCACATTCGCGACCGATGGCCTAACAATCCGCTACAGTGTCCGCTCTCCCTCGGGCCTCACGATTTCGGAGGTGAGCGCGTTGGTGGACGGCCGCCCGCTTCCCAGAACCGCGCAAAAGGGTCTCATTCCCGTCAGCGCCCCGGAGGACACCGAAGGAAGCCTTACACTCACCGGCCTTCCGCAGCGCGATCTCACGCTCTCGCTCGTCGCCCGCGCGGGCGACGCTGAAAGCGTTCCAGCCAGCATCCGCCTCAAGTTCCAGGGCGCGGCCGCGCCCCCAGCAGCAAGCGCGTCCACGGTTTCGCTTTACGCCC
>JBKQOR010000012.1:0-19581 GCA_052145435.1 Rhodomicrobium sp.
CGGCCGATATGTATTCAGCCCCATCGGGCGGCCTAAAGGACGTTTACGTGCCGGCGCCGATCTGGGCAGGCTTCTATATCGGTGCTCATATGGGTATCGATTGGGCCAACGTGGACCTCGGCACCATCAATTGGTCGGACTATGGGAGTTACAACTCGTTCACTAATCAACGGAGTTTCAATTCCGACGGCGGCTTCGGCGGCGTACAACTCGGCTATAACTTCCAGTCCGGTTCTTGCTGCTTCGTCTACGGCATCGAAGTCGACCTCGGCGGCGCGACTATGAACGGAAACCCCAATGAGCCATATTTCGGGTTCAAGGGAGGTAGGAATAACTATTACTCGGGCTCCAGCGGTAAATACGCTATGGGCATGCAATTCCAAGACACCGACAACGGCGGCTTCTATGGCGACGTGGACGGCAGGCTTGGCTACACCTGGGGCAACGCCTTGCTCTACGTGAAAGGTGGTTTTGCCTGGCTCAGCGCCGACTTTAGCAGAAAAGAAGGCATTTTGTGGAGCGATGGCAGCTGGGGCTGGAACAACGGCAACAACAACAACAACACGTTGACCGGTTGGAACGTTGGCGCAGGTCTGGAATGGAAGGTCAGCCCGAGCTGGTCGATCAAGGCGGAATACCTGTATTTCGATTTCAGCAACCTCGGCAACAACAACTTCAACGATGGTTATTCCTGGAGTTACTTTAACAACCGCAGTGCTGGCGACCTCCAGGTCAACACTGTAAAGATCGGCTTCAACTACTTCTGGAATGCCACCCCGGCTCCACTCCCTCTCAAGTAGGTTTAGCTTCGCCTTCTTGATTGCCGTGGTCTATCGCCAGGCACGAGGACAGAGACGCGTACGCTCAATAAGCCTTCATAATCTTGCGTACTCTCTGTCTTCCGCGGCCTTTGCCTGGGCAAAGCCGCATAGTGAAACGCGCGGCCCTCGAAGGGCCGTTTGGCGTTTTCCGGTCAGCGATTGTTTTCGGTGGCGCCAACGCCTTTTTGCGTTGTATCGAACGGGCAAGCGCCGGTATGCTCAAAGGAGAGCCGGTCCGGTCTTGAACGAGATCTTCGCGTATGGAAAATTCGCCAGAATTAGCCGCAAGCGATGTCGGCATGGCCGAAGGGAGTTCGCAGGCTCCTGTCATCGAGTTCCTATCCAAACCGGAAAACTATCCGCATAAAGCGGCCAGCGTCAGCCGCATCGATACCCATGCGGCAATCGTTTTTCTGGCAGGCGAGCGCGCTTACAAGCTCAAGCGTGCCGTGAAGCTTCCCTACCTCGACTTCTCGACCCTTGAAAAACGCCGCATCGCCCTTGGGCGCGAGCTTGAAATCAATTCGCGCGCGACGCCCGAGCTTTACTTATCTGTCTTGCCAGTGACGCGCGGCGCGAGCCCAGCAAGTTTCGAGCTCGGGGGTTCTGGCGAGCCCGCCGATTGGCTGCTCGAAATGCGCCGCTTCGATCAAGACGCACTGCTCGATACGATTGCGTCGAAGGGCCGCCTCGATCGCGCGCATATTATCGAGCTCGCCTACACGATCGAGCATTTTCACCGGCAGGCCCCTCGTGAAAAGGGCGCTGGATTCGCGCGCAATTTAGAACACGTAGCGGAAGACCTCGAAACTGCCTTATGCGGGCGAAGCGCTCAAGCCCAAGGGCTTCTCCTCAATTCTTTAGCCGAACGGCTTCGCCACGAGCTGGCAGTACGCACTCGATTGATCGAAGAACGCGAGCGCGAAGGTTTTGTCAGGCGCTGCCATGGCGATCTCCACCTCAGGAACATTGTGCTGTGGGAGGGGAAGCCGAGGCTCTTCGACGCGATAGAATTCGACGACAGGCTTGCCACGATCGACGTCTTGTACGATCTCGCTTTTCTGCTGATGGATCTGTGGCATCGCGGCTTGAGGCAGGAAGCCAATTTGATTTTGAACCATTATTTTCAGCGCGCGGCGATGCGTGAGTTGGCAGGGCTCGCGCTTCTTCCTCTCTTCCTGTCGCTGCGTGCTTCAATCCGTGCCATGACGGGCCTGCACGCTCTTGCGTTCCAGGAGGCGGCTGGCCGGGAAACCCAGGTCAGGGAAATCGAGAGCTATGCAAGCCTGGCTGGGAATCTGCTGGCTCCCGGCCGGCCCTGCCTCGTCGCGATTGGCGGAATCTCGGGAGCCGGCAAAACTTCGGTTGCACGGGAGGCGGCTCCTTTGATCGGCGCCACGCCTGGAGCCCTTCATATCCGGACCGATGTCGAGCGCAAGATCATGCACGGCATTGCGCTCGGCCGGCCGCTTCCCCGGTACGCTTATTCGGCCGAGGCCCGCGACGAGGTCTACCGGCGCGTGTTCAAGAAGGCGGAGGTCGCGTTGGACAGCGGACACTCGGTGATCGTCGATGCCGTTTTCCCCGAGGAAACGTGGCGCGCATCTTTATGCGAGCTTGCACATCGCACCAGCGCTAGCTTTTGGGCTTTCTGGCTAGAAGCGGACGCAGCCATCCTCCATGAACGCATTACCGCGAGGAGCGCCCGCGCCTTGGATGCCGATGCCTCCGATGCCGATAGCTCCATCGCCGATGCGCAGCTGATCACTGTTGAGCCTCCGCAGAATTGGGTCAAAATCGATGCGTCAGGAGCGGTCAGCTCCGTCGCCGCTGCGATCATGAAAAAGCTTTGGGAATAAGGCGTTGGCGCAGCTTAGGCTTTTTGAAGGCTTATTTTTCAAATTTCCGCCGCGCCCTCGCCATCGATCCGTACCGGAACTTTACCACAAGCATTGTGTCTTTAGCTCGTGTGTTCCTGCACACGGTGAAACCAGGGAGTTTTTTCAATGAAGACCACTCTTGCGGCCGTGACGGCTCTATTGATCGCGGTGAGCCCCGTTGCGGCGCAGACGAATGCCCCCACCGCTCCAATGAGCTTCGTGGACAAGCAGAACACTTCCGAAGTGCTCGGCACAGACTTTATCGGCACACCCGTTACCACCAAGGACGGCCAGCCAATTGGGAAAATCTCGAATCTCGTTTTTGACCAGGAAGGAAGAATCGAGCTTGCCGTCATCGGCGTCGGCGGCTTCCTCGGCATTGGCGAGAAAGAGGTGGCTATCCCCTTCGATGCGGTGAAATCGGAAACGGTCAACAACAAGAACGTATTTGTCGTCGATGCGACGAAGGATCAGCTCAAAGCTGCTCCATCCTTCCAGACCTTGAACGCCCAAGCGTTCAAAGAGCGCATGGCGGATTGGCGCGTGAAGGCACAGCAAAGCTGGGCCGACGTCAAGGCCCGCGCTTCCAAGGCCTACGATGAGGCAAAACAGCGCGTGGAAGAGGCACGGCAGCCGAAGCCGGCGCAATAATAATAAAAGGGGGGCCTCGGCCCCCCTTTTATTCCGGGTGCTGCTTTGAAGCACTGTAACATTTTTCTTCAAAGTGATAAAAAATATCCGGTCGAATCGGCGGGAGAGCCTTATGAACAACATGCTGAAGGAATTCCGGGAGTTTATTCTCAAAGGAAATGCGTTCGATTTGGCGGTCGGCGTTATCATCGGCGCCGCTTTCGGGGGCATCGTGACCTCCCTTGTTGGCGATATCCTTATGCCGCCGATCGGCATGCTTATGGGCAATCTCAACTTTTCCGATTATTTCATCGACTTGACGGCGCTGAAGGCTCGTGCGCTCGGAAGCGCGCCCGTGCAGATTCCCGCCTCCTACGACGCCGCGAAGCAGGCCGGGCATGCGATCATAGCTTACGGCAGGTTTCTGAATGCGTTGATAAATCTGCTGATCATCGGGGCTGTGATCTTCTTTCTCGTCAAGCAGGTCAACCGGCTTAAGCGCGAGCCTGCAAAGCCTGCGGAAAAGCCCGAGGATGTGCGCCTTTTGACCGAAATCCGCGATATTCTGGCCAACAACGCCGTGCTGCGCTCCGCAAAAGGCGAATAGGCCGCTTACCGCCATTTCGCCGGCGCCGCATGGCGATGCGATCTCACTTCAAGAGTCCGCGAGCTTTTCGAAAACGTGCTCGACGAAGGCACCGGCCATTTCTTGATAGGAGCCGGCGTAACGGCAATTGGACGGAAGAGTGGCTCCCTCCCGGACATTGAGGAAGGTGCGATGTTCGGTTCCGTGCTCTTCGGAGGGGCAAAGGCAGAAAAGCGTGGGGACGCCGTCCTTGAGAAACATTGTTAGGATCTCTGCGCCTTTCCGCATTTCGATCGTCTCTTGATCGAAACCCTTTAGGCGATATTTCAAGATAATCTGAGTCATATGCGATTTCCTATAACGCCCAGAACGTTGGCGTTAGCTTTCAAGCGCCGGCCTCCGTTCCAAGCTCCCGGTCGAAACGTTTGAGCATTTTGGCATAAATGCGGCTCTGAATTGACCGAGGAGACTCGGAATTATCATTGCTCTTGGCCGCCCGTAGGTTTGGCCCTGCATTTGGTATTACACGAAATCCGGTTGAACGGTTCGCGGCGGTTTGATGTCATCCCGGAACGGCGCTCTTCGCGCCGTATCCGGGATCTTTACGGGCGCTTCGAATATTGCAAGACCCCGGATAAGCGCCAATGCGCTTTCCGGGGTGACGCCTGCGAAACCGGATGCGGAATAACAAACCACAAACCGATGGCCCCGATGTGACAGCTGTGAACTCGCCTACGCAATAACAAAGTAATTGACACCGCTGGCCTGGTTCTAGCTATAGTTTTGCGACCCGGCAAATTCACTAATGGGCAACCTGGGTTTTTGTTCTATTGATTGGCGTGAGGGAGGAAAAAATGAAGACCAGACGGGCCTGGAACGAAGCAAGTGACTCGGGGCCGGTACGCAAAACCGCATTCAGCGACCTTTTCCTCAAAGAGGACTGGTGGGCCATCTGGCTCGGGCTCGGGATCGTGGCTCTTGCCATTATCAGCTTCAATCATGGCAATACGTTTCTTAAATCGCTGGCAATCAATCCCGGTGGCATAAAGTGGAAGTCGCTCGACGATCTGACAGCCCATTTCACAGCTAATGCCAGTTGGTACATGCTTCAATTTGCGGCTTGGCTCGTCATTTTCGGCATCAGCTGCCGGATCATGGGCATAAGGCTCATTCAATTCGTACCCGGCTTCGTCATACTTTATGTGCTGTCGCTCGCCATGTTCGCCATTTCAGGCTGGGCCGATGCGCATAAGTACAATCTGGAAGCGCCGCTTGTGGCTCTCGTCTTCGGTCTCGTGGTAGCGAACCTCATAGGTTTGCCCAGCTGGATGGAGGGGGCTTTGCGCGTCGAATACTTCATAAAGCTGGGCATAGTGCTCTTAGGCGCGACCTTCCCCATCACGCTTGTGGCAACCGCTGGGCCGGTGGCCCTTGGCCAGGCCACGGTGATTTCGGTGCTGACTTGCCTTACGATTTTCTTCGCCGGTACCCGTCTCTTCGGCCTCGACAAAAAATTGTGTGCAGTGATCGGCGTCGGCGGCGCGGTTTGCGGCGTTTCCGCCTCCATGGCGATTTCGGCTTCCGTTGGCGCAAAGAAAGAAGACCTCTACACCTCTGTCACCCTTGTCGTGATTTGGGCGCTGATCATGATCCTCGTTCTTCCCTTCGTCTCCCAGGCGCTCGGGCTACCGGCGGGCGTTGCCGGCGCCTGGATCGGAACGTCCGAGTTTGCCGACGCGGCCGGCTTTGCCGCCGCGAGCACCTACGGCAAGATGTCGGGCAATGAAGATGCAGCCATGAAGGCTTTCACGCTGATGAAGGTCATTGGCCGCGACCTCTGGATCGGAATTTGGTCGCTTGTCTTTGCCTTCATCGCCACCATGTCCTGGGACCGCGGCGAGCTTGGTGCCAAGCCTGGCGCAGGCGAGATTTGGCGCCGTTTTCCCAAATTCGTGATCGGCTTTTTCATCGCCTCCGCTATCATGACGCTGGTGACCAGCGGCTATAGCCCCGAGGAATTCAACGCGAAGGTGAAACCCGATCTCATTAAGCCGGTCTCTTCGTTACGGGCCTGGGCCTTCCTCTTCTGCTTCCTTGGCATCGGTCTCACAACAAGATTCCGCGAACTTAAGTCGGTCGGCTGGAAGCCGTTCATCGCATTCACCATGGGCGTGGCGGTGAATGTGGCCGCGGGCTATTTCCTTTCGGTCCAGGTTTTCGGCGGCTATTGGAGCAAATTATAGGTGCCGGGCTGCAGCGAATGCCATCACTGTGAATCGAGCCCCGCCAGCCTCGAAAAGCTGCTGCCAGGCCTTCGCATCCTAAGCTCGGCATACGGAGCCAGCCGGGGCGACACAGTGCTGTGCCAGCTCCACAATATGTTCATACGCCCGGGACCAGCGTGCCCCGGCTTCCAAGCACGGGCCGCGGAGGGAGCGCGGCCTGCTTCGCGTCCGGCGCGACGCCATAGCTCATAGCCCAGGCCGGGCTCGCTATGTTGTTGGCGAAACGTATAGAAGCCGAAACACAGGGGTATGTCGCACTGCGCTATCTTGGGAAGCACGGCTTGCCGCGCCGCGCCGGGGCTCAGCGCTGAAACGCGAGTATCCCCGCAATCGCAACGGTGAGGCAGAGGGTATTGACGTAATAGCTTCGGGAGACCTCAAACCAGGAAGGGTGGCCGGCAAGTTTCTTGACGCCAAGAAAGAGGGCGGCGGGCAAGCTTAGAAGCGGCAACAGCGTCGGAGCGAGCAATAGGGCGCCGAGCACGCAAAGCGCGACCGGGAGCGCCCAGTCGATGGCCGCCTCCGTGCGATCCGGCGCCCAGCCACCCGGGCCTGGCACGCCGGGACCGTTGCTGGGATGAGGAGCCATCGCCTGTCTCGCCTGCGCTATGAAAAATAGAAAGAATAACACAGCCGAAAGGATCGAGGCGTCCGTGAACCATTGGGGTGCGTCCGGCCAAACGATAGCCGCGCCGGGCGCAAGCAAGGGAACCGCCCCGGCACGGTAGTACGCCAGCACAGGCTCAAATTCTTCACGGAGAACAGCGAATTGTGCGGATTGAAGCAGAGAGAGTGCGGCTAGGACCTCGATAAGCACAGCCGCGACAAAAAACGCGTCGGCCGCTAAAAGCCTGAACATCCCGTCTCCTCCTTTACAATCAGAATTTCGTGAAATGCATTCAAACAGCGGGTCAGCGGTCATGGCGCCGCTTACCTTTCCCTATCTAAAACACATTTCTCATGCGGGGCTATATCGCTTGACGCCAGCTTCACCGTTTTGGATACAAGGTGCCTCGCGCCAGCGCCAAATGGCGCGGAATCCGTTCATGGCAATCTTTTGCCATACGCGCGTTTCAGAGTTAAAGATCGGACAACGGGAGGCAAAGCCGGGGCAGCAAAGGTTACATCTTGCGCCTTGGGGAGTTTTGCGGGGTAGTCGATGCTTCGAGTGCTGCTTATCGGCTTATGTGCCGTGCTGGGAATTTCCGGCTACATTTGGTATGTGGAGCCACCGGCGACGTCGAAGGCTGCGTCCGCGCAAGCCATCGCGGTTTCAACCGTCAGCGCGCTCAAACAGGACGTACCGATTTTACTTTCCGGGATCGGCACGGTGCAGGCGCTCAATACCGTACAGCTGCGCAGCCGCGTCGACGGTACTCTCGACCGGGTCGGTTTCAAGGAAGGCCAGCATGTCGGCAAAGACGACGTTCTTGCCACCATCGATCCGCGGCTTTTCGAGGCAGCACTCGCTCAAGCCAAAGCAAAAAAGGCTCAAGACGAGGCGCAACTCGTAAGCGACCTCAAGGACTTGGAACGGAGCCGCCAGCTTTCCGAGCAGAGGTTTGCGTCCCAGCAATCGGTCGATCAATGGACCGCGAAGGTGGGCGTCGACCGTGCGCTCATCCAGGCGGACGAAGCCGCGATCAATACCGCCGAGACCAATCTGAGCTACACAACCATAACTGCGCCATTTCCGGGCCGCGTTGGGCTTCGCGCGGTCGACCCCGGAAACATCGTCAGGGCAAACGACACAACGGCCTTCATAGCCACGCTCACCCAGCAGCACCCGATTACTATCGTATTCACCCTGCCAGAAGCACAGCTTAGCGCGGTTCGCGAAGCGCAACGCGCGGGGGACGTGCCTGTCATCGCCTACGACCAGGACGGCAGGAAGCCGATTGCCAAGGGCAAGCTTTTGGTCATCGACAATCTCGTCGATCAAGGGTCCGGAACGATCCGCCTCAAGGCCATTTACCAGAATGAGGACGAAGCGCTGTGGCCTGGGCAATACACGCCGGTCCGCGTGCAAACCGGCATTAAGCGGGACGCGATCACCGTTCCGGCAACCGCAATTCAGCGCGGACCTGCGGGCCTTTACGTTTGGGTCGCCGCGCCCGATCAGCACGCAATCATGGCGCCAATCGAAGCGGGTCCGTCCCACGACACCGTCACGGCGGTCGAAAAGGGGCTTGCCGAAGGCGACCAGGTCATCATGACGAATTATTACCGCCTGCAGCCCAACGTGCGGATTAGGACCGACGCGCAACCGGTTGCAGTCAACGAGGCCGGCGGACGCTCATGAACATCTCGGCGCCCTTTATCGCGCGGCCGATTGCGACCACCCTTCTGATGGCAGCGTTCACGCTCGGCGGAATCGCGGCCTACTTCTATCTCCCCGTCGCTCCGCTGCCGCAGGTCGATTTTCCGACAATCCAGGTGTCGGCTCAGCTCGCCGGCGCCAGCGCGGAAACCATGGCTTCCTCGGTCGCGAACCCGCTTGAGCAGCAATTCGGCCAGATCGCGGGCGTCATCCAGCTCACCTCGGTCAACACGCTCGGTAACACGCAGGTCAATATTCAATTCGAGTTGAACCGGAATATCGACGCCGCGGCGCAGGACGTGCAAGCGGCCATCACCGCGGCCGGCAGGCGGCTGCCAACGAACCTGACCACGCCTCCCTATTATCGTAAGTACAACCCCGCCGACCCGCCCATCCTCATCCTCGCGATGACATCCGACACTGCGCCGCTTACCGAGGCTGACGACTACGCCGAGAATATCCTCACGCAGCAGATCTCGCAGATTCATGGCGTCTCTTTCGTGTATGTCGGCGGGCAGCAAAAGCCCTCCGTCCGCGTACAGGTCGACCCGGAAAAGCTTGCCACGCGCAATCTCACCTTGGAGGACGTTCGCAGCGTTCTGGGCAACATCACAGCCGACGCGGCCAAGGGCACGATCAACGGCGCGGTGCAGAGCTTCACGGTTGCCGCCAACGACCAAATCATGAAACCGGCGGATTACGACAACATCATCCTGGCTTACAAGCAGGGCGCGCCGATACGCGTCAAAGACGTTGGCCATGCCGTGGGCGGCCCCGAAAATTACCTGCTCGGCGCGACATCCAACGGCAAGCCTTGCGTTCTCCTGGTCGTGTTCAAGCAGCCCGGCGCGAACGTCATCGAGACCGTCGAGGGCATTTACGATGCCTTGCCGAAGCTTCGAAGCGTCATTCCGGCGGGCGTGCATGTGGATGTGATCAGCGACCGCACGGTGACGATCCGGGCTTCGGTGTTCGACGTCGAGTTCACGCTCGTGCTCACCATCGCGCTGGTGGTGCTGGTGATCCTCATTTTCCTGCGAAACTTACGCGCCACGCTCATTCCAAGCGCGGTCGTGCCGATATCGCTGCTGGGCACGTTCGCCATCATGTATGCGGTGGGCTTCAGCCTCGATAATCTATCGCTGATGGCGCTCACCATCGCGGTCGGCTTTGTGGTGGACGATGCCATCGTCGTCGTCGAGAATATTGTCCGGCATATCGAGGCGGGTGAGCAGCCTTACCAGGCCGCGCTCAGAGGGGCGGGCGAAATCGGGTTCACGGTCTTCTCGATCAGCCTTTCGCTCGTAGCGGTGTTCATCCCGCTTTTGCTCATGGAAGGCATTGTCGGCCGCCTGATGCGGGAGTTCGCACTCACGGTCACGGTCACGATCGCCGTCTCCGTCATCGTATCGCTGACGCTCACGCCCATGCTGTGCTCGCGCTTCTTAAAGCCCGTGGAGCACAATCCCGGCTGGCTCAGCCGGCAGATCGGCGCCTTTTTCGAGGCGCTGGCGGCCGGCTATGAGCACACACTCAGCATTGCGCTGCGCAACCGCCTCATCACGCTGACGATCTTCTTCGGCACGCTGACGCTGACCGTCTCTCTTTATGTCTTCATGCCCAAAGGCTTCTTCCCGGTTCAGGACACCGGCATTCTCTTCGCCGTCACCGACGCGCCGCAGGACATCGCCTATCCGGAGATGTACAGGCAGCAGCAAGCGCTGGCCGGTATCGTCGCGAAAGACCCCGATGTCGAGACGGTGGGCTCGTTCATGGGCTCGCAACCGGGCTATACGCTCAATTCCGGGCGCCTGTTCGTGACCATGAAGCCGCGCGGCGAGCGCTCGACCGACGCCATGGGCGTGATAAACAGACTTCGCCCGAAACTCGCGCAGATCCGGGGAGCGGCGGCGTATCTATCGCCCGCGCAGGACATCACCGTTGGCGCGCGGCTCTCGCGGGCGCTTTACCAATACACCATGCAGGATGCGAGCCTCGATGAGCTTAACGAATGGGTGCCGAAGGCACTGACGAAGCTGAAGACTCTCCCCCTCCTCGCCGACGTTTCCACCGATCTGCTCGTTAACGGCCCGCAACTGACCGTTAACATCGACCGGGACCGCGCATCGCGCTACGGAATAACGCCGCAGCTTATCGACGACACGCTCAACGACGCGCTCGGACAGCGCCAGGTTGTGCAATATTATACGCAGCTGTCGACTTATAATGTCGTCCTGGAAATCCTGCCGGAGCTTCAAGGTCTCCCGGACGTGCTCTCCAAGATTTACATCAAGTCTCCGGCGACGGGGCAGATGGTGCCGATGTCGACGGTGGTCAGCTTCGATACGAAGAAGGCCGGCTTTCTTTCGATCAACCACCAAAGCCAGTTCCCCGCCGCGACCGCCTATTTCAACACCGCGCCGGGCGTATCTCTGGGCGAGGCGGTGGTTGCGATCAACGCGGCGATGAAGGAGATCGGGGCACCGGATACGCTCGTAGGCAGCTTCCAAGGCAATGCTCAGGCCTTCCAGGCGTCGCTTAAGTCAACCCCGCTTCTGATCCTCGCGGCGCTCGTTGTCATCTACCTCATTCTCGGCATGCTCTATGAGAGCTTCATCCACCCGCTCACGATCCTGTCCACCTTGCCGTCGGCTGGCGTGGGCGCGCTTTTGATGCTGATGGCTTTCGGCTTCGATCTGTCCGTGATCGGCATCATCGGCATCATTTTGCTCATAGGCATTGTGAAAAAGAACGGGATCATGATGGTCGACTTCGCGATCCAGGCCGAGCGCGAGCGCGGGCTCGACCCGGAGGAGTCGATCAAGGAAGCGGCTCTGCTCCGGTTCCGTCCCATCCTGATGACGACCATGGCGGCGCTGCTTGGCGGCCTGCCGCTGATGCTCGGCAACGGCACCGGATCGGAGTTGCGTCAGCCCCTCGGTTACGCCATGGTCGGCGGCCTCGCCTTGAGCCAGGTGCTTACGCTTTACACCACCCCGGTGATCTACCTTTATCTCGACAAGCTCCAAAACTGGCTGTCCGGCAAAGAAGCGGCGCTTAAAGAACCGCAGCGGGATGGGCAATCCGCGCCGCGCCCCGCCGAATAGCATGCCCCGCGGCAAGACATCGTGCGCTTAACCGGGCGCGCCGTCATCGCGAGGCGACTCTCCCGTTCGAGCCCATAGGCGCTAACATAGGCCGCACCGTCATCGCGAGGCGCCGAACGCGCCGTGGCGATCCAGGGAAACAGACGCCGCGTTTGACTATGGTGCTCTGGATTGCCACGGGGCTTTGCCCCTCGCAATGACGATGCATGACGGCAATTGCGGAACAGCGTCCGGTGCTCTGGCCGCGCATGGGGTTGCGTATCCGGACTTCTACCAGTGAGGCTCTTTTGGCGCGCCGTCGAAGATCTCTTTCAAGCGGCGCACCGTGCCGGGGGTTACATCGGCGGGCATTTCCTCGCGGCTAAAGAAACGGCTTTCGAGAATCTCCCTGTTTGGCGGCGGTACGGAGGGGCGCTCCCACTCGCGAACGACGAAAAGCGCAATGTGATCGCTCGGAAGGAAGGCAAAATGCGCGAACAATCCATGAAACTCCGGGCGCCCTTTCACAATCACGCCGGCCTCCTCGAGGAGCTCGCGTTCAAGCGCGGTTTCAGCGGTTTCGCCCCACTCGATGCCGCCGCCAGGGAAATGCCACCCTGGACGGTAGGAATGGCGCACAAGCAGGACACTGCCGTCCCCGGCGATAACGGCGCCTTGTGCGCCAAGCGTTGCGCCCCTGGTTAGGCGCCAATATGCTGCGATCAGGCGGGCGGGTAGGCGGATCAACATGCAGCCTCATGCTAGAAAGATGAAACCTGTGCCACCCTCGCTAAGTTAGGCAAAAGCTGCAAGCGCCGAGTGCCAGGAGGCGTTCCTTTATGTGCGGCAAATCCCGCTTTTGTGATCCACAATGCCTTGGCAGCCGCGCCGTCCCTGGCGCATAGTACGAAAAAATCGAACTATGTTTTGGAGAACCGCATGCGCAAAATGCACCCGGTATGGACGCTCGTTCTCTGCGCTGGGGCGATGCTTGCGATCAACATGGGGATCCGCCAAACCTTCGGGCTTTTTCTCAAGCCCATAAGCCAGGACCTCAACCTCGACCGGCAAGTTTTCTCGCTGGCTTTGGCGATTTTGAACCTGGTCTGGGGGCTCGGTGCGCCCTTCGCAGGCGCTTTGAGCGACAGGCTCGGCGCCGTTCGCGTCGCGCTTGCCGGGACCGCGCTTTACGTGCTCGGGCTCGTCTTAATGGCAACGGCAGCGGGTGGAAACCAGCTCCTGCTTTCGGGCGCGCTCATAGGGCTCGGCGTCAGCGGTTCGGGGTTCACGGCAGTCTTCGGCTTGGTTGCGCGCGCGGCCCCGCCTGAGAAGCGCGCCTCCGCCCTTGGACTAACCACCATGGGCAGCGCAATCGGGCAATTCGTATCGCTGCCCTACACGCATGTCATTCTCGATGCCACGGGATGGGTCACCTCGCTGTTTGTCCTGGCGGGAACCGCGGCACTGATGGCGCCGCTTGCCCTTGCTCTTTCGCGCGCCGAAATTCCGGAACCTCATCCCGGCCGCGTCGAGCAGAGCCTTGGCGGTGCGCTCCGCGAGGCGATCAAATATCCGAGCTTCCTTCTGTTGACCGCCGGATTTTTCGTGTGCGGCTTTCACATCGCAGCCGTCGCGGTTCATTTGCCAGCGTTTCTCGCGGATAAGGGCTTCGGTGCCGGCCTTGGCGCTCTCGCGCTGACGGTTGTCGGGGGCGGAAACATCCTCGGCACCTATCTGTTCGGACGGATCGGCGATATCGTGCCGAAGCGCTTTGCGCTGGCCTTTATCTATTTGGCACGGGGAGCCATCTTCATCGCACTGATCTACTTGCCGCTGACCGAAACGCGCGTTCTTATCTACGCATTCATTCTGGGCTTGCTCTGGCTCGGCACGGTCCCTCTGACGAGCGGAATGATCGTGACATTCTTCGGGGCGCGCTGGCTGTCCATGCTATACGGAATCGTGTTCTTCTCCCATCAAGTGGGCAGCTTTACCGGTGCTTGGCTCGGCGGCTGGTTCTACGACACCTACCGGTCTTACGATCTTCTATGGTGGGCAGCCGTTGCAGCCGGGGCGATCGCAGCGGCGCTGAACTTGCCCATAAGAGAAGGTCCCGCGCCAAGGCTTGCCGCTGCGGTGGCGTCCGCAGAGTAGGGGAGAATAAAATGCCGCAAAGTGCCAAGTGGACGCTGATCGGAGGCCTCGCAATTCTTTGCATGGGCGCTGCGTATCTGATGGCGGCGCGCGGCCCGGCCATCCTGCTCGACCTCGGCGGCGCGCTGGCGTGGTGCTTCTAGTGGTCAAAATCTAACGCTTGGTCCCCGGTTCTTAAAGGTCGTGAAGGGTCGGAAATACGCAGGTTGAGCAAATCTGGGCGGCTGAACCTCCGAAACCGGACTTATCACCAAGTCACGAATTGCGCCAAGGCAAGCGAGCGCCGACCGGTCAATTAGGTACGTGCCTGGATGGTCATTTGCCTAAGCATTGGCTGCCTCGGCTGTTGAGCATCGAGCGCGCTGTTCCTATTGGCAGGCTTCCGGCTGCCGGCCAGACTCAAGCAAACGGCATTAAGCCAGCTAACCGGGTAGTTTCCCGCAGAGCGTCATAAAGCCTGTTTACTGTTTGTGCCACACCGACTGGAGGATATTGCTTAACGCCGCCTCGCAGCGGCCAATACCGGCCGTGCGCAACCCAATGACGGACAGGAAATAAGTTTTTAAATCCGCCTACGCCAGTAAGAATTCGATCCCGGTCTTTCTGCGATACACTGGGCAGCGATCCAACACAATCTTTCCAGGCATCCACGATACCATTTTCGTATAGGGCCACCTGATACTCCTTGCTCACGCTATTTGTTAGCAGTCGTAGTCTCGCAGCCAGATCACCGCTATCTTTGCACCGCTGTTTGGCATCAAGTCGAATCCGCGCCTCCGCGGCGGCAACCAGCGTAATCACAGCCGCCAAATCGATTTCTTGCTTACATTTTTCAAAATAATTGTCCGAGTCTTGGGGACCGCTACCTACCGGAAGAGCATCCCGGAGATATGGCTCAACATCCAAGCCATTCAGCATATTTGCACGAACACGCCGAAGATCCTGATCCAGGCTAATGGTACATAGCAAGTGCCAGTTTATAACCGCATCTGGCTCTAAGGTTTTCGGTTGATCAAAAAGCATGTAATGAAGGCTGATTATCAAGTCCGAAAAGATCGGCAAACGTTTGCTCGAAATTATCTTTTGTAAGGGGCTGGAGCTGCGTGGGCCTTTGGGGGGTAGCTATGAACCATTCGGCGCTATCGCGCAGTTTGTCTTTAGCTATTGAGGGATCGGGCGCACATAGCAAAAGCATTGCGGTGCCGTTAGGACCTTTGGCATCTACACGCCCGAATCCGCCAACTATTACAGAGCCAACCGGTTGTAATTCTAGTTTCTCATTTCCAAGTTTAATCAAACCGGATGCTATTTGGTATACCCCTAGCAAATCTTCACTGCGCGGTATATTTAATCGCGTAAACTCAATCGTCTGGTCTTTTATCAGTGGATCAAGCCACTGCTCGACCTCGTCCAGAAGTAATCGCATTCGTACCTGCCACCAATTCTTACGCTCCTCCCAATCAACACCATTGCTCTTTTGTTGTTTGGCGCGCTGCCGAACCAATTCTTCGAAGTTCGAGGGGGGCATGGGCACATCCTTTTTGTCTTTCATAATTTTATCCTGACGTGATGGAAGTCTCAAGTGTCACATAATCTGTTGTGACATAATCGGTTGGGTACATAGTCAGATGCAACTCCTGCAAAGAGGCCATATGCTACCGCGAACCGCGCCGGGGGAAACCAGCGGAGTTTACCTTGTAGACGGCCCGGAACATTGTTTAAAGCCTGAGCTTAAGAAGGGATTTCCAAAACCGTTGACCGGCTTTGGCAAGTGGCAGAGATTATCGGGCCGAGTAAACCACGAGCCAGAGACACAGAGGCGGCGAAGATTTCCACTTCAGTTGGACCTCCAGATGCAGACGTCCTCGTCGCCAATGAGACGGTCTGCAAACGGCATTCTCCGGCCCTGTGGTTTTATCCGCAGCGGGTACCAAGCGTCAGATTTTGACCACTAGATCATCGTGGACTTAACCGGGCGCACCGTCATCGCGTATTTGCCGCCGTGGCGATCCAAAGCAGTATCAGTGGCTTGAGCCTGGATTGCTTCGCTTCGCCCGCAATGACGGCGATTCCGGATCGGCGTATCGGCGCCATTTGCCGCCTTGACAATTGTCAAAAAAATATGAGGTAAGGCAGGAGGCGCTTTTCTAGGGGCGGTACAGATGCAGATCGAGGAGATCATCGACAATTTCAGCGTGCTCGACGATTGGGAGGACCGGTATCGTTATCTGATCGAGCTGGGACGCGAATTGGAGCCGTTGGAGGATGCCGAGCGCACGCCCGGAACCAAGGTTCGCGGCTGTGCAAGCCAGGTGTGGCTGATCTCGAAACTGGAGGGACAAGGACCGGACACGATCCTCCGTTTCCGGGGCGATAGCGACGCGCATATCGTCCGGGGGCTTATCGCCGTTCTTTTCGCGCTCTACTCGGGGAAAAAGGCCCGCGAGATTCTCGACGCCGACGAGAAGGGCGTATTCGCACGGCTTGGCTTGAATAGTCATTTAACGCCTCAGCGTTCGAACGGCCTCGCCTCCATGGTCGCACGCATCAAGGCTTACGCCTCCTCTGCAACCGGCGCGGACGCCGTGCCGGCAACGCATTAGCTTCTACACGCTCTCCGCCCGGCCAAAGTTTCGAGCAAGCTTTTGCAATGTCTCGCTTAGGGCTGCTGGCGGGCACCCACCAACGAAGAGACGGCAAGACATGAGCCAGACCCTTTCGCGTCCCAAGGAGAAAATCAAAATTCTCCTCCTCGAGGGCATCTCCGATACGGCGGTGAACACGCTGGCGAGTGCCGGCTACACCAATGTCGAACGTCTCACCAAGGCTCTCGAAGGCGGCGCGCTGCGCGAGGCGCTCAAAGGCGCCAGCATGGTGGGCATCCGCTCGCGCACGCGTCTCACCGAGGCGGCGCTCGACGGCATGCGCTCGCTGATCGCCATCGGCTGCTTTTCGGTCGGCACCAACCAGGTCGCCCTCGATGCCGCCCGCCATGTAGGCATCCCCGTGTTCAACGCGCCGTTCTCCAACACGCGCAGCGTCGCGGAACTCACCATCGCCGAGATCGTAATGCTGTACCGGCGCATCTTTCCAAAATCGGCGGGCGCGCATGTGGGCGGCTGGGAAAAGACGGCGGCCGGCGCTTACGAAATTCGCGGCAAAACGCTCGGCATCGTCGGCTACGGCAATATCGGCAGCCAGCTCGCGGTTCTCGCCGAGGCGATGGGCATGCGCGTCATTTTCTACGACCGCACCGACAAGCTTCGCCATGGCAACACCGAGCCAAAGGAGACGCTCGATGAACTGCTGGCGGCGAGCGATGTGGTAAGCCTGCACGTGCCGGAAACGCCGGAAACCAAGGGTATGATCGGCGAGGCGCAGTTTCGCGCGATGAAGCCCGGCGCGTACTTCATCAACAACGCGCGGGGCACAGTGTACGACGTGGAGGCGCTTGTGCGCGCGCTCAAGGATAAGCACCTCGCCGGCGCGGCGGTGGATGTCTTCCCGGTCGAGCCGAAGTCCAATGCGGACCGCTTCGTCTCGCCGCTGCAGGGTCTCGACAACGTCATTCTGACGCCGCATGTCGGCGGCTCGACGCTCGAGGCGCAGGAGCGCATCGGCTCGGAGGTGGCGCGCAAGCTGGTCGAATATTCCGACGTGGGCTCGACGCAAGGGGCCGTGAACTTCCCCCAGGTGCAGCTGCCGCCGCGCCCGGCGGGCACGCGCTTCATCCAGGTGCATAAGAACCTGCCCGGCGAGCTCGGGCGCTTGAACGAGGTGTTCTCTCGCCACAGCGTCAACATCGCAGCGCAGTACCTCCAGACGGATGGCGAGATCGGCTATGTGGTGCTCGATGCCGGCGGCAGCGTCGAAGATGCGGCCGCCGTACTCGGCGAAATCCGCGCGCTGCCCGGCACGGTGCGCGCGCGCATCCTCTACAGCCGCACTTGAGCGGTGCATAGCGCTGCAGCGAACCGAGCCGGCTTAAGCGAAGGCTTTGACCCGGGCGGTCAATCCGGCTAAAAAAGGGACGCTTGCCGCATGAGGGGCGGCAAAATAAGTTGCAGTCACACGCTGTCCTGGGCGCTCAGTTCCCGATGCGGGCTATTCTAGATGTTATCCCGGATGCCGGCTATCCCGGCGAAAGGCTTGATGCGTATCAAGAACACCTTCCGCTGCCTGCTCACAGGAAGCGCGCCGCTGTCGCAGCGCCTTCGGCCGGCGCGCTAACCGGTGCGTGCCGCGGCCTGATTCTCGATATGGTCAACCGGGGGCATCGCGTGCTCGCATTCGCGCCCGAACTTTCGAACAAGGACCTGCGGTTTCTCGCACATATCGGTGCAGAAGCTTATTCGCTTCCCTCCCAGCTCGCATTCTGGGACAGATACCGCCGCATGCGCGAGCTCAGCACGATCTTGGCGGATGCCGATCCCGATGTCGTTCTGGTGCAGTCGGCGCGGAGCGGAGCCACAACCGTCGCGGCGGCCAAGATCGCGCGCATTCCACAGGTCGTCACCGTTGTGCCGGCGCTCGGCCCCGCGTTCATGGAAGGCGCGAGCGCGTCGGCCTGGGGCGAGCGCCAAGCCTTGAAGGCAATGTACCGGACCGTTTTCACCTGGAGCGACGCCGTCATCTTTCATAGCTCGCACGACCGCAAGTACGTGCAGGATCACAATCTTCTGCCGAAGTCGAAGATGCACCTCACGGTCGGGGGGTGGGGAGAGGATCTCACGCGCAATGTGCAGCGCACCCTGCCGCCACTCGACCGGGGCGTGCTTATTGTGATGGCGGCGCCTCTCGACCGGTATCAAGGCATCGCCGAATATTGCGAGGCGGCCCAAGCGATCAAGCGGAAATCGCGCCGCGCCCGTTTCTTTCTTGCCAGCACGCCGGGAGAGGCGGCTTCACCAATCGTGGTCTCGGAGCTCAAGCGCTACCGGGAGGCCGTTCAATATATCGGCCCAGTTGATGACGCTGCCCCAGTGATCGCGCGCTGTCATCTCGTGGTTGCACCTTCCTACGGCAATGGAGCGCCGCGCTCGCTCTATCAAGCGCTGGCGGCGGGCCGGCCGATCGTCACCACCGACACGCGAAGCTGCCGCGATTTCGTTCAGCAGGGCGTGAACGGATACCGGGTAGCGGTTTGCGACACAGGCTCGCTCGCACGCGCCATTACGCAAATTCTCCAGCGGCCGGACCTCATCGCTTCGATGTCTCAGGAGAGCAGGCGCCTCGCCTTGCGCTTTTATGATGCAAACAGCGTAAATGCGCTGATCCTAGAAACGCTGGGACTCTAAAGCGAATCGCCGTCCCCGGAAGGGCGGGTACCCTCGCGGAATTCTGGGCCGCAGCGTCGTACCCGCGAATGCGGGTACCCATACAAGTTCTTGTTCCAACGGGAGAAATGGATTCCCGCCTTCGAGCGTGTGAAAAAATCGAAATGCGAAGCCAGCGTATAAGCTACGAACGTCATTCCCACGAAGGCTGGAATCCATTTATCGTGCTGGAACAAGCTATTAGCATGGGTCCCCGCCTCCGCGGGGACGACGGTGCGGCCCGGATTTCAAGCGTTTCAACGGGTTTGGCGATTTATTCACACGCTCCTTCGCGGGAATGACGGTTGCGCGCCTTGCAATGCTTCGGCAATCGATTTATTCACACGCAGAGCCTATCCGCTTTTGATGGAATCAAGAGCGGGCTCTAGGTTTTTGTCTTTCCGTGCTTCTTTTCGGAAAACCGCTTCACACTTTTCCGCAAGCACTCTAGGTGTAACGTCCGGCTTCACCTGGCGACTGCGACATATCCCCGCATATTTAACC
>JBKQOR010000013.1:0-30048 GCA_052145435.1 Rhodomicrobium sp.
GCGCGCCGTGCGGTAGCGCGCCGCTGAACGTGCCCTCGCGAGGCACTGTTCGCTTCAGTTACGAAGCGATCTTCGGGGAGCTGGGCGTCTACTGCCTGCCCCTGGATTGCAAAACCGCCCGCCGATAGCTTTGACGTGAAGCCAGCCGGAAAGCCGGATGCTGGAAATCCGCACGTCCGGTTCGATGAGCGGGGAGGGGAAACGGAGCGATGCCGTATGGCCCAAGCTACCGCGCCTCTCCTCGACTCTACCAAGCCGCGGTGCTACGAAAATGCGCGCGGCAAGCTGGCGCAACTTCGCCGCCGTGGTGGCCCAATGGCCGCTTCACCTTGGAAGCCGCCAAAGGGTCGAAGCCCGTATCGGGCCAATTAGAGACACTTCGTATACGATCTCAAATCAACATGTCGGGAAGAAGATCTGCATTAAACCTTTTGAATGCCTCGCGCTCGAAGCCTGAGTTTTTCGAGCCACGAGCCTGCGCTAGACGCAGCACCAAGCAGATTTAGCCTCGGAGTGCCCTCGCGGCGCAGGCACCCACCAGTTTCGCGGTTCTGCTGACCGTGGTATCCATGACTTCGTCCGATATGGAGCAACACATTGACCGAGCCTGCCAAGCAGATCGCGATTTACATCGATGCCGACGCTTGCCCGGTTAAGGCGGAAATCTATCGGGTGGCTGAGCGGTATGCAATCAAGGTCTACGTCGTTTGCAATAGCGCCATAGCGGTTCCGAGAACGCCATTAATCGAGCGCGTTGCCGTCAGTAGCAACCCCGATGCCGCGGACGATTGGATCGCCCAAAGGGTCTCACGCGGCGCTATCGTGATCACCGCCGATGTCCCGCTCGCACACCGTTGCATAACAGCCGGGGCGGACGTTATCGCGCCCACCGGGCGCGCCTTTACGGAAGCGTCCATTGGCATGGCGCTCGCGACACGCGATTTAATGGCGGATCTCCGATCGGCAGGGCAAATCGGTGGTGGTCCGAAGCCTTTCCAGCAGCGCGACCGGGCCAATTTCCTGTCCGCCCTCGATCTGGCCGTTGTCCGGCTAAAGCGCGACGGCTTTGCCGCTTAGACAGAGGCATTTGCATACCCGGCGGATCGCGCGTTTTCTTTTTTAGTTTTTTTGTGCGCTGGACGAGAACTTTGGCCTCTTTTTGCGCTGTAATCCAGGCATTTTCCGCATCCCTTTCTTTGCACCGGTCTGGAGCGTCTCCGCCCGGCCAGTAAATTGTTCCGGCCGCCCGTTCACGCGCGTGATCGTGATGGAATCCTCCCGCCGTCCGGCTCTGGCGAGAGCCTGGCTAAACCTTTGAGCGGACTCCGCGCTAATCTCAAACCTGCTCTCGGTTTCGAAGATCTTGATGGCGCCGATGTCGCGTTTGGTGACGCCGCCGGCCTTGCAGATAAGCGGCAGAATCCATCGCGGCTCGGCGCGTTGCTTGCGTCCGGCCGAGAGCTTGAACCATACGCCGCCCTCGAAATCGCTCCGCGGAGTCTCAACTCTTTTGACATCTCCTCCGGTATCTACGCACTCTTCGGGCGCCGGGCGGCTGACCTGATTTTGCCGGAAGAACGCGGCAGCGATTTGCTCCGGGGTTCTCGTGGCCAGTAATTCTTTGGCGAAGCTAAGCTCCTCGCCGCTCAGCTCGCCGGTCAGCGCACGGTCGTTCAGAAGCCGCTCCCGGTCGCGCTGGAGGATGGTCTCGGCGCTGGGAACCGGCATCAAGGATGCTTTGACGCCCGCAAGGGTCAAAAGCCTTTCGATGCTCCGGCGGTTGCTACGCGGCGTGACGATAACGCTAACGCCGCTTCGCCCTGCGCGGCCCGTGCGGCCGCTTCGATGCAAAAGCGCTTCGCTGTTCTTAGGCAAATCGGCGTGGATTACCAGATCGAGGTTTGGCAAATCGATGCCGCGCGAAGCTACGTCGGTCGCAACGCAAATCCGTGCGCGTCCGTCCCGCATCGCCTGGAGCGCCCGCGTCCGCTCCGATTGACTGAGTTCACCCGATAGCGCAACGGGCGTGAACCCGCGGTTGGCAAGACGGCTTGCGAGATGTTTCACGCCTTCGCGCGTCGCGCAAAAGACCAGCGTGCTTTCCGCCTCAAAGAAACGCAGGACGTTGATAACGGCTTTTTCCCGTTCTGCCGCCGCCACTGAAATCAAGCGATAATCGATATCGGCGTGCTGCTTTGTACCTTGATTGGCGGATATCCGGATCGCGTTCTTTTGAAAGCGCTTCGCAAGGTTTGCGATCGGTTTCGGTACCGTCGCCGAGAACATAAGGGTGCGGCGCTCTGGCGGAGCCGCGCTGAGGATGAACTCGAGGTCCTCGCGGAAGCCGAGGTCGAGCATTTCGTCGGCCTCGTCGAGAATCAATGCGCGCACCGACGACATGTCGAGCGAACCCCGCGTGATGTGATCGCGAAGACGCCCCGGCGTTCCAACGACGATATGGGCGCCATCGGCAAGCGCGCGGCGTTCCTGGCGCATGTCCATGCCCCCGACGCAGGCCGCTATTTTGGCCCCGGCGGGCGTGTAAAGCCATGCGAGTTCAAGGCGTACCTGGACCGCTAACTCCCGCGTTGGCGCAACCACGACAGCCAAAGGATCGGAGCTTGCCGGGAAGCGGTCTTCCGCTCCGAGCAGGGTCGAGGCCATGGCGAGACCAAACGCGACCGTTTTGCCCGATCCAGTCTGAGCGGACACAAGGAGGTCAGCCTCACCGATATCCGGCGCAAGGACGGCGCGCTGCACTTCGGTCAGCGCCGTATAACCTTTTTTTTCAAGTGCCCCCGCGAATAACGGAGGCACCCCATTTATAACAGTCATGTGAAGCGCCTTCATTTCCCGGTTAGACGCGGGAAGACGGTAGAGGTCAACCCTTAGCGTTAATCAGCGGTCGATAGACATCCATGTCAAATTTTTACGTCCGGGGCGTACTGGCCAACCTTATAACGCTCGCAATTTTGCTCGCGTGCCTGTTCATTCCCGCAGGTACGCTCAACTATTGGCAGGCGTGGGTCTTCGTAGCCGTGTTTGAGGTGTCCTCGCAGGCGTTGGGCATCTATTTTCTCGTGCACGACCGAAAGCTCGTTGAACGCCGCATGAACATCGGACCCGTGGCGGAGCAGCGGCCGGATCAGAAACTCATCTCGGCGCTTATTATCCTCGGATTTGTTGGGTTCGTGGTGCTTCCCGCGTTCGACCATCGCCTTGGTTGGTCGCCGGTTGCGCCGGTCGTGTCGGTTATCGCAAACGCAATGATCGTACTATCTTTCCTGTTGTTCTTCGTGGTGATGAAATCGAACAGCTATGCCGCTTCTACCATTCAGGTAGAAGAGGGGCAGCCCGTCGTGTCGACGGGCCCTTACGCTTACGTCCGGCACCCGATGTATTCGGGTGCATTGCTCCTGCTCGTGGCGATGCCGCTCGCACTCGGTTCGTGGTGGAGCATTCTCCTCGTCGTACCGTTCTTCCCGGTGCTCGTTTGGCGCATCCTTGATGAGGAAATTTTCCTCCGTAAAAATTTGTCAGGGTATGACGAGTATACGCAGCGGGTGCGATATCGTCTTGTTCCTCGGATGTGGTAGGGCACTGGAATTAGGGGAGCTTAAGTTCGGCGTGTGGCTCTATCGACCCCGCCGGCCCTTGATTGTCGTTCCCGAACTAACCGATGTCCGATTAGGGTCAATTTTCACCGTAGGGCTGCGCTCCCAAGGCCGCAACGCCCTAAAACCGGACATCGCAGGCGTTACCCGGATTGTTTGTGTGGCTCACCCCGCCCTGTTCGCCTCCGCTACTCCGCGGCGGCGGAGGCGATCGCCCCGTGGCAGTGCTTGAACTTTTTGCCCGAGCCGCAAGGGCACGGGGCATTGCGCGCGACCTTGCCCCAGCTCGAAGGATCGTTCGGATTGACGGCGCCGCGCGCGCGCTGCGACTGATTTTTCGCCGCACCGCCGGCCGCGCCCCTGCGAGCGGGGCCAGCTCCGCCGCCCTGCTTGGCTGCAGCCCGCCGCTCTTGCCGCGACATCGGCGCAGCCGTCTCTTCCAATTCGAACTCGAACTCGTCCTCGCCGGTTGAGGGGTCCAGATGATGCACTTGCATCTCGGGAAGCTCGCCGAAATCCTCGAACTCGCTGGGCGCGCCTGGGGACAATTGAACATGCATGAGCTGGCCGGTCACATCGCGGCGCAAGCGCGAGAGCATGTGCGCGAACAGCTGGAACGCCTCGCTCTTATATTCGTGGAGCGGATCGCGCTGTGCATAGCCGCGCAAGCTCACGGCCTGGCGCAAATGATCGAGGGTCACGAGGTGCTCGCGCCAAAGGTAATCGAGCGTCTGGAGCAGCACGGCCTTTTCAATGCGCCGCATGATGTCGGGGGAAAGCTCCGCGGCTTTGCGCGCCGCCGCTGCATCGGCCCTGTCTTGCAGCCGCTCGCGGATTTCCTGCTCGGCGATGCCTTCCTCGGCTGCCCATTCGGCCACCGGCACGTCCATGTCGAAGAGTTCCTGGAATTCCCTGTGAAGGCCCGCGGCGTCCCATTGCTCGGCGAAGGCTTTTTCCGGGATGTGCGTGGCGACGAGATCTTCCACGATCTCGCGGCGCATATCGGCGACGGTTTCCTCGACCGACTCTTCATGCATGAGATCGATGCGCTGCTCGAAGATCACCTTGCGCTGATCGTTCATCACGTCATCGTATTTGAGCAGGTTTTTGCGCGTGTCGAAGTTGCGCGCCTCGACCTTTTGCTGCGCCTTTTCGAGCGCCCGGTTGATCCACGGATGGGCGATGGCCTCATCCTCTTCGATGCCGAGTTTGCGCAGCATGTAATCCATGCGTTCGGACCCGAAGATGCGCATCAGGTCGTCTTCCAGCGAAAGATAGAATTTGGATGCGCCGGGGTCGCCTTGCCTGCCCGAGCGGCCGCGGAGCTGGTTGTCGATGCGCCGGCTCTCGTGCCGCTCCGTGCCGAGCACATAAAGGCCGCCGGCCGCGAGCGCGACGGCTTTCTTCTCCTCAACCCCGGCATTGATCTTGGCGCGCTCGGCTTCGACATCCGCAGCAGCAGGCTCCTCGCCCGCCGCCTGACGCGCCTCGATCCAATCCGCGAGCAGCATGCCCGCGTTGCCGCCAAGCTGAATGTCCGTGCCGCGGCCCGCCATATTGGTTGCGATGGTCACGGCGCCTGGAACACCCGCTTGCGCAACGATGTGCGCTTCCTGCTCGTGATAGCGGGCGTTCAGCACTTTGTGGGGAATATTTTTCGGCTTCAAGAGTTCGGAGAGCGTCTCCGATTTCTCGATCGAGGTCGTGCCGACGAGGATGGGCTGGTTCCGCTTGTGGCATTCCTCTATCAGCAAGATGATTGCCTTATACTTTTCCTTTGCCGTCCGGTAGACCTCATCGTCGCTGTCGATGCGCGCCATGGGACGGTTCGTCGGAACCTCGAGAACCTCGAGCTTGTAAATGTCCTGGAACTCGGAGGCCTCCGTCAGCGCGGTGCCGGTCATGCCCGCAAGCTTTTCGTATAGGCGGAAATAGTTCTGGAAGGTGATCGAGGCCAGAGTTTGGTTTTCGGGCTGAACCTCGACGCTCTCTTTGGCCTCAAGCGCCTGGTGCAGGCCTTCCGAATAGCGGCGCCCTTCCATCATGCGGCCGGTGAACTCGTCGATGATGATGACCTGGCCGTTCTTCACGATGTAATCGCGATCCCGCATGAAGAGCTTATGCGCCCGCAGCGCTTGGTTCACGTGGTGGACGAGTGTAACATTCTCCACATCGTAAAGCGTGGTGCCCACTTTCAGGAAACCCGCTTCCTCCAGCATCTCCTCCATGCGCTGATTGCCTTCCTCGTTGAAGACGACCGTGCGCATCTTCTCGTCGAGCTCGAAATGCTCCTTGCCGAGCCTTGGGATGAACTTGTCGATGGTGTTGTAAAGGTCCGACTTGTCCTCGATTGCGCCCGAGATGATGAGAGGCGTGCGGGCCTCGTCGATCAAGATCGAGTCCACCTCATCGACGATCGCATAATGATGCCCTTGCAGCTCTTCCGGACGGCCGCCGAACTGCACCATCTCCTCGATGGAGTATTTCATATTGTCGCGCAGGTAGTCGAAGCCGAACTCGTTATTCGTTCCGTAGGTGATATCGCATCCATAGGCTTGACGGCGCTGATCGTCCTCGATGTCGTGAAGGATGCAGCCCACGGTGAGGCCCAGGAACTTGTAAATCTGCCCCATCCATTCGGAGTCGCGCTTGGCGAGGTAGTCGTTCACCGTGACGATGTGCACCCCGCGCCCTGAAAGCGCATTCAGATAGGCCGGTAGCGTTGAAACGAGCGTTTTGCCCTCGCCCGTCTTCATTTCCGAAATCTTGCCGACATGCAAAACCATGCCGCCGACAAGCTGCACATCGAAGTGCCGCTGGCCGAGCGTGCGCTTGGCTGCCTCCCGCACAGTGGCGAAGGCTTCGGGCAGGAGATCGTCGACGGTCTCGCCATTGGCGAGGCGCTGGCGGAATTCCACCGTCTTGGCGCGCAGCTCCTCGCCGGAGAGCGCCTCGAACTTGGGCTCAAGGGCGTTGATCGCTGGGACCCCCGCGTTGAAGCTTTTCAAGCGCCTGTCGTTGGAACTGCCGAAAATCTTGGTTGCGAGAGCGCCAAGAGAAACCATGGTAGCCGAGCCTCACTGCCTCGCTATGAAAATGCGGCCCATAGACAATGGGGCCGCCTGCCAGCCCCCTCAGCGGCGGTGGCATTTCTTGCGGGCCTGTTTTCGAAATGACCTGAAGGGAAGCGCACCTCTCCTCATGCCAAGCAGAAATAATGAGACGCGTCTGCGCTGTCAACGCGAGGCTTATTACGCGCGTCAACTTAGACAAACTGCCCTTAATGACTTGACCCTGGCAGGCGGCGGTTTCGTTCCCCGCAGATGCGTCACTTTTTTGCCGCAGGTCTGCCGCTCGTGCCGGCGCGTAGTGCGAGGTCCGACTCGAAAACGAGCTTGATCATGGCTTTGGCGGCGGGGCTGGACCAGGCGAATTCCTTGTAGATGGGAAGGCTTTGTATCGTGAAGGCAAGCCGGTCGCATTCGTTGACAGCAAGGCCTGCCGCGCGGAAGCGTCCCACAAGCTCCGCGTCGAGTTCCTCTCCTTTTGCCAGCACCCAGTCCTGCATCTCGCGCGCAACCCGCAATATGACGTCCGCGGCGTTCGGAGGCAGCTGAGCGAATTTTGCCCGGCCCGCCACAAAAAATGCAGGCGAGTAGAGGTGGTAGGACATAGATAGATATTTTTGTACTTTTTCGATGTGAGCGCCGTAAATCAGATCCAGCGGTGTCTCAAGCCCTTGAATCTTGCCGGCCTCGATACCGGCATAGACATCCTTGAATTCCATCGGAACCGGGTCGACGCCGTACGCTTTGAACATTTTAACGCGCCAATTGCCCTTCGGCACGCGCAGTTTCAAGCCTTTCAAACTTTCGGGGCCTGTAACTGGGCGCTGATTGTTGGTGATTTGCCGGAAACCGAGTTCCCACATACCAAGCAACAGATAACCTTTCGTTTTCGCGGCAGGGCTGAGATAGCCGAAAACAATCCGGTCCCGGAACTTTTTCACGTGCTCGCGGTTGCGGACGAGGAACGGCATCTCGAACACGCCGAACTCGTCTGCGACCGAGGACATCGGCGTCGCAACCACTGTAAGATCCACTTCTCCGGTCAAGAGCTTCTTGAGAACGGCCGTATCCGAACCAAGCCCGCTATTTGGGTAAAGCTCGATCCGCACCTCGCCATTTGTCTCCTTCGACACCCGGCGGGCGAACTCTTCTGCCGACAGCCAGTAAAGCGAGCCAGGCCCGCCAATGTGGCTGAATTTCAAAACGAGCGGATCGGCGTGGGCAGTGCCGGCCAACGCGAGCAGCTGCAAACAGCACCAGAAAATAAAACGCCGCTTATGCATTGACACCGCCGATATCGAGCTTGAACCCGTGCGTTTGGGGAGGAAGCGAGTACGCCGGCTCAGCAGCATGTGCCGTTCGACTTGAATGCGCGCGTACCGGGGGGGAGCACTTCAGTGCTGGGCGGAATGCACGCTGAAATCAGATTCGAAGACAAGCTTGAGAACCGCTTTCGTCGCAGGACTTCGCAAGGCATATTCCTTATAGATCGGAAGGCTTTGAATAGTAAAGGCGAGCCGGACGCATTCGTTTACCCCCTCTCAACAGCCACTCCCGACTATCTTGATTAGCCTAATTTGTGGAAATGTGCCGCTGGTTTTATACCAAAAGCCAATTTTCCGGAACGCGGGCGGGGGGCGCTTGCAAAGGCCATAATATCCCCAAGATCCTGCTTCCCAAGGGGGGGCGTCCGTCCTAAAAGCGGATTTCAATGGTTTGCGCGCTCTCTCTTGGCGCAATCAAGTTCGACGATTTTGTAAGAGGCGAGGAGTTCCGAACCGTGACTTTAAAGACCTTATGCACTGGCGCGGCTGCACTTTTACTGGCCTTTAGCGCACATTATGCCCATGCCGCCGGACCTGTCGCGCGCGTGAACGGTATCGATATCACGGAGGCCGAGCTCTCTTTCGCTGAAGCTGAGGTCGGCTCGGAAATCGCAGGGCTTCCTCTTGAGGCGCGCCGCCGCGTTCTTGTCGAGTATCTCGTGGAGGCGCATCTTTTCGCCGAAGCGGCGGCAAAAAATCATCTCGGCGCGGGCAAGGAGTTCGAGGACCGCCTAGCCTACTACAAGCTACGCGCGCTGCGGGACACGTTCTACGATAAAAAAGTCCGGGAGGCCGTGACCGAAGCGCAAGCCAAGGCCGCCTACGACGAGCAGATCGCCAAGATCCCACCGGAGCCTGAGGTGCGCGCCCGCCATATTCTCATGAAGTCCGAGCAAGAGGCCAAGGATCTGGTGAAGCAGCTCAAGGCCGGCGCCGATTTCACCGAGCTTGCAAAAAAAAGCTCGGATGGCCCGAGCGCTCAAACAGGCGGCGATCTTGGCTATTTCTCACGCGGGCAGATGGTTAAGCCGTTCGAGGATGCGGCCTTCGCTCTTAAGGCCGGCGAGATCTCTGCACCTGTCCAAACCGAGTTCGGCTGGCATGTCATCAAGGTCGAGGATAAGCGTAACCGGCCGGTCCCAAGCTTCGAAGAGGTGAAGGAGCAGCTCATGGCTTCGCTCGTTCAAAATCAGCTGAAGACCATTGTGCAAAGCTTGCGCGCAACGGCCAAGGTCGAGATCGTCGATCCCGATCTGAAACGGGCGATCGAAGAGGATGCAAGGGCCGCTTCGATTGAGGCGCCAGCCGAGCAAAAGCCGCAGTAATCGAAGGAGCGCAGCTCTCATCATGGCGAAAATGCATAAGGTTTCGCCCTTCGCGCCGGCCGCGCCGGCAGAATTGCCGCCGGTTTCCGGCGTGCGGCTGGCCGTTGCGCAGGCGGGGATCAAATATGCCAATCGCACCGATGTCTTGCTAGCCATCTTCCCCGAAGGGACGCAGGCAGGCGGGGTACTGACGCGTTCGAAGACCTCATCGGCGCCGGTGGACTGGTGCCGCGCGCAGCTTCAACATGGCGAAGCCAGGGCGCTGGTGGTGAATTCGGGCAACGCGAATGCCTTTACGGGCTGGCGCGGGCGCGAAGCCGTAAAGGCCACAGCGGAGTTCGCGGCCCAGGCCGCGGGCTGCACCCCTGAGCAGGTTTTCATCGCCTCGACCGGGGTTATCGGCGAGCCGCTCGACGCAGCCAAATTCTCGGGCGTGCTCGCAAAAATGGCCGCGGATGCACGCGATGACCTTTGGACGGATGCCGCTCGCGCGATCATGACCACCGATACATTTCCCAAGCTTGCAACCAGGCGCGCGCTTATCGGCGGCGTCCCCGTGACGCTTAACGGCATCGCGAAGGGCTCGGGCATGATCGCGCCGGACATGGCGACGATGCTCTGTTTCATCGTGACCGATGCGCCGGTCGAAGCTCACGCGCTGACCACGCTTTGCCAGCGGCATGCGGGGCCGACCTTCAATTCCATCACCGTTGACAGCGATACGTCCACAAGCGATACGCTGCTGATTTTCGCAACCGGGCAAGCGGCACACCACGGCGCGCCCCGCATCGCGAGCGCGGACGATCCGGAGGCCGCCGCCTTCTCCGCCGCGCTGCTGGCGCTAATGCGCGACCTGTCGATGCAGGTGGTAAAGGATGGCGAAGGCATTTCGAAGCTGATGACCATCCATGTCGAGGGCGCCGAAAACGATGCCGCCGCGCGCAAGATTGCGCTCGCCATCGGCAACTCGCCGCTCGTTAAGACCGCGATTGCGGGCGAGGACGCCAACTGGGGCCGGATCGTTGCGGCCGTTGGCAAATCGGGCGAAGCAGCCGACCGGGACCGCCTCGCGATCTGGTTCGGCGATATTCAGGTCGCGCGCGAAGGCATGCGCCACCCCGGTTACCTGGAAACCGCCGGCTCGGAATATGTGAAGCGCAGCGAGATCGAAATCCGCGTGGATGCCGGAACCGGCGGTTCCGGACGTGCCACCGTTTGGGCCTCCGACCTCACCCATGAGTATATCGCAATCAATGCCGATTACCGGAGCTGAGGGCACGGCGCCGCTGCCCATCGTCACCGTCGTCGCAGCCGCCCTGATCGATGGGGACGGGCGCGTGCTACTCGCGCAGCGGCCCGCGCATAAGGAACATGGCGGCCTTTGGGAATTCCCCGGCGGCAAAATCCACGCCGGCGAAACGCCGGAGGCCGCGCTCGTCCGCGAGCTGAAAGAAGAGCTGGGCATCGGCGTTGCCGCAAGCTGCCTGGCACCGCTGACGTTCGCCAGCCACTCCTACGGGGCCTATCACCTGCTGATGCCGCTCTACGCCTGCCGCAACTGGCAGGGCGAGCCCGAGCCGCTCGAAGGCCAAACGCTCGCCTGGGTGCGCAAGGACAAGCTTTCCTCCTATGCCATGCCGCCGGCAGACGTGCCGCTCATCCCGATATTGCAGGACTGGCTCTAAGGTCTGTGGCTTAACGCCCCGCTTACGCTCGTCTCACAAAGTTCTTGCGCGGCTTAAAGTCTGGTATCATGCACTTGAGCCAGGGTAACACGAAATCCGTTTGAATGCTTCGCGGCGCTTTGTTGTCATCCCGGAACGGCGCCCATCGCGCCGTATCCGGGATCTTTACTGGCGCTCGAATGTTGCAAGACCCCGGATAAGCGCTGACAGCGCTGACGCCTGCGAACTATTCAACCGGATGCGGTATAATTCACAATGTCGTAAGGCGAAGGGGCACTCTCCTCACGATGGAAGACGAAGAAAAATTCGAGCGCTGGGAAGCGATCGAGGGCTTGGCGCCGAAAATGTTTCTCGAAGCCATGCACGACGACCGCGAAGGCTTCCGGCTGATCTTGAAATCGCCGGAGGCTAACTCCAAGGCGCTTCGCATCCGTTTCGATGCGCCCCTTTGCTACCGCGGCACTCAGGAGCCCTACCTGCTGCGCCGGATCTACGAAGACCACGCCATCTACCCCTGGCCGATCTTCATCGTGCGCAACTCCCGTTACGCGAGGTGGTTTTATACCCAAGCGGCCGATGCCCTCCATAAGGACAGCAACCATTATCATATCGCCGCGATGGATCAGATGATCGATGTGCTGTCGCCGATCCCGCCAGTCCTCTCATGGTTGAACGACGTGTGATGCCGTCTCCGTTAGGGCGGAGCCGGCTAGCCTAGCCTAAAGCGAACTAAGCAGGGCCGCTCTCCACACGAAACCAAACGGTGTAAGCAAATTGTTTCGCGTGCTGATCGACGTCATTTAAGTGGATCATAAACTTAAATGTTACATCGCTCCCCTTTGCCCCCTCGGAGACCGTTACAACCACAGGCGGGATGATTCCGAAACCGGCATTTACGGCCTGCGACCAATTAAACACACGGGAAATTATGACCTGCCCCTGTACATCGCTACCGTCGATATCTAGAGCGGTACCGGTAATGGTGAATGTAACCGGGAAGGGGTGGTCGGTATCTCTGACATCGCTCACATCGCCCTTCAGGGTCTGGTCAACGTATCCGTGCATGACGTACTTATTGTATTTTCTGCCATCCCTAACGTATTGTCCAAGTTGGACGATGTTATCTCTCTCATCTTCGTTGTTCTCACCAGGTTCGCGTATTGCTACACAATAGAAATACAAGCAGTTCCTTCTATGCGTCGAGTCTCGAATCTACGACGGAAGTAACGTGTATACGCATCTTTAAGCCCCAGCCTCGTGGTTTCTGTGTGCAAATCCTCCGTCGCGTTATGCGGCAAAATAACTAGGTCTTTTGATCGCGAGAGACGCCAGGGCGCTCACCAGTCTGCCCGGTGCGGCTGGCTTCCGGAGGATTGGGACGCTTGGCCATATCTCTGGCATCGCTGGGTGAGCGGAAGCTGTGTGAAATATGAAAGGCACCCCCGCTGCGTGCAGCTTCGCAGCCACGGGCAAAGAATCTTTCGATCCAAGCCGAAAGTCCAAAATGGCCAAGGACAGGTTAGGAGTATCGGCGAGCTTCAAGGCCCTTGCCAAGCTTGATGCATGAGCAGCGACTTCACCGCGAGCTTCACGGACGATGCTTTTGAGGTCGAACGCTATTAGGAGTTCATCCTCGACCAAGAGAATACGATGACCGTTAAGTGGCATGCCGGGCCCTCCGAAATTCCGAACTGCAACTCAACAGCCGCTATACTTGTGAGTTCCCTTGGTTAGACGCGTTACTCGCCAACCGTGGCAATTTCGCCACACGCCAGAAAGATTGGCGAACCGCAGCCACCAATCCCCGCTTTCCCCAACCTTCGCCAACGATCCGCCTGCGCCATCGAGCGTAAAGCTCAAGAAAGCCGCATTTCTTGCCGCGCACCCCGTCCATGCGGATAGCGAGAAATAAACCCTGCAAATACCGGTGGAAGCTTGGCTGCAAAAATACCCGCGGATGCGGCGGATCATTGGTTCTCGACTGTGAAGCGTAAGTCGGGCATTCTTGCTGGTGCTCATCCGGGGCTCCGGCTCACGGTTGGCGCCGCAACCGGCTTAGCTCCGTAGCAGTAGGGCTCTTCCCATGCGTTGGAACCGTACCCGTTACTATGGCAAATATCGCGGCGTTGTTGTCGAAAACATCGATTCTGAACAAATTGGCCGGATCGTTGCGATGGTTCCGGACGTGCTCGGCGAAAAGCCATCAAGCTGGGCAATGCCCTGCGTGCCCGCGGCAGGCACTCAATCGGGTGTCTTCATTGTTCCAGCTATCGGCTCTCAAGTTTGGGTCGAATTCGAGAAAGGCGATCCCGGCTATCCGATCTGGTCGGGGGGCTTCTGGGGACAGGTGGCTGACGTGCCAGCTTCTGCCTCCGTGCCTTCGCCCATCCCGCCGGGGCAAAATATCGTTTTGCAAACGAGCGGCGGGGTTGCCGTCACGTTGAGCGACGGGGCGTCCTCGCCCGCCACCGGCGGCATCGTGCTAAAAAGCGCGGCCGGTGCCATGATCGTGGTCAACGATACCGGCATCTACATAAGCAACGGCAAGGGCGCTGTCATTACGCTTATTGGACCGGCTGTCGACGTTAACGATGGCGGTTTGACGGTGATCTAGCAATGGCTGGTGCAGTTTTAAACACGGGCGCAGCCGTATGCTGCTCACACGGCGGGCAGGCCACTCCGGCAAACGCCACGCGCGCGAGGGTCATGGTTTCGGGTATGCCGGCCGTGACCGTTGCCGAACCCTATGTTGTGACCGGGTGCCCGCTTCGACCCCCTCCTATCGGTAACGAACCTTGCGTCACCGGACAATGGATCACGGGGGCTTCGCGGGTGACGTCGGGCGGGCAGCCGCTCGCGATTGCGGCCGGAGCCTCTGCGTGCGAGCCTACGGGCGCGCCGCTCGTACCTGTCCAAACTCAGACGCGTGTGACTGCGGCGTGAGAAAATGCTAACCCGCCGTGCAGTTGGCCGATCCGCTTCGGCGGAACAGGAGACGACGGACTATTTCAATATTTCCTTTATCAAGGCATCCCGATCCGCAACGGACACCGGCATTTGAAAATCCCCGTTGCCCTGCAGTTTCTCTAGGAAAAACAATGCATAGTCGCAGAGGCGATAATTATAACGCCGGTATACCATGGATTGCTTTCCACCAAAAATAGGCGCGGGGCGTGTTTCGGAAAGCATCCGTCTCAGAGCCGGATAAGCGCTCTTGCCGCTTTCGAGCATGGCCTTCGACGCATCCTCCAAGTAAATGCCCGGCAATCCCCAGGTATTAAACATCTTTGAGTTCTGCAATGCATCCGTAAGCACTCTGGCTCTCAATTCCTCCGGCAGATCCAAATATGTCTTATCATTCAGTTTTTTAAGCAGCAGTAACGGCAGCAACGCATTGCCATTATTCATTTCACGGACGAGAGAAACCAGAGACTGGAGATTAACATCATTTCTTCCCCTCAGTTCCCGATAGGCCAGCGAATTGAATGGCTCCCTCTGGGCCGTGCTTTGTTCTACCAGCTTTTTCAGCAGTGCAGGGTTGCCCATCTCCTCGTAGGTCTTTGCCGTGTGGGCCGCGATCCTCTGCAGGGACTCCAATTTCGCCCTGGCAGTTTCTTGCGGTTGAGAGTTGCCGGTTTCTTGCGATGGAGATTGGGACGCGTCCTTGTCGCTGCCCCCGCATCCGGTTAAACACAGGCCTAAGAGCATCGTCGCGGATACCGCCGTTTTCAGCTTGTTCACGGTCGTTGCCTTTTTGAGCACTCGTTAAATTACAAATCCGAAAAAGCCGGGAACGGAACCGCATTGGGCAACGTTGGCTCGTTCGGATAGGTCTGAACCGGATAACTCGAAGTAGACATTGTTTGCTGGCCTGAAGTGGGCGCCCACGCATTCCACGCGGCGACAGCGCTCTGAAATTCGTACTCTAGACCCTCCCATCCCGGAGTGTTGACAAATGCAGAAGCATTGCCATTAGCGTCTACGCCATAACTCCAGACATAATACCCAAGGATACGATTCTTGCATGAACTGTACTTGGAGCTGGGCTTGAAGCAAGTCGCCACGTCTACCGCAAAGAACAAGGTGTTGTTAGGCCAATTGTCAGGCTGATCGTATAATGTGTTAGGCGTACCATTACTGCCAGGCGCATTAAAGACTGGGTCGAAATTTACGCCATCGTTAAGCAGTCCATAATAGCCGTAAGCCCAGCCAAAATATTGGTCAATGAACCATCCATGTGCGTCGCGGAATTCCTGACCCGAGTCGGCGTATAAGTTCGACTGCATGTCGGAATCGTAAACCCACAACATTTGAGTCGTGACATCCTGCTCGCATTCGCAGGTTTTTTTACACATCTTCGGGTTGAACGTGAATGCCGAAGATATGGTATACGAGTTGCAGGTATTTGTACTGCTGGAGACACAGGGTTGGCTGGGATTAGTATACGGAGTGCCGCCAAAGGCCCAACTTCCACATTCCAGGGCGGAAGGACTACATCCAGCCACCAAACAAACGAGAGCTGCAGAAACACATAATATGGCTGCCGTTGCTAATCTCATCGATGGCTTCCTTTTCTGCATAGCTTAAGGGAAAGAGTAAAAGGCTGGCTGTCCAGCCCTCCTTAGCAACGAACCCTGCAATCCCAGCGCCGCGATTTCGATACTCACGGCCGGGTTCGCCTGCAAAATTCTTCATAAAAGTACCTCTAATTAAGAATAACATAGCAACCTAAGAGTTTCTGCTTCGGCTTTGCGAAGCAGAAACTCGTTTCATCAACGATGCCGGTGGCCTCCGCCGCCGTGATGGCCGCCATGTCCGCCGCCGCGGTGGCCGCCGTGACCGCCGCCATGGTGCGCGCGGCTTTTGAAGTGAACGGCGCCGTGGTGGCCGAGGCTCCTAAAGTTATTGCCGTGTTGGCCGCGATTGCCATGCTGAGCCGCGCCGTGGTGGCCGAAGTACTTAAAGTGTTTGCCGGGGCCATGATGCGCCTTATGACCGTGGTGGTGGCTGCCGTGATGGTGCCAGCCGTGCCAGCCCTCACGTCCGCCAAAGCCCTCGCCGGAGCTAAATTCAAAGTCGATAATGTAATAGCCGGGGCCGTTCCAACCCTCGTCGTACCAGCCGTAGCTTCGACCTTCCCAAACGAATTCTTCATCGCTTGCCACGGCCGGACCTGCGCCGCCGGCAAATTTGATCTGAAGCCGGAACCACCCATCCCCGGCTGGAACAAGCCGCCACAACTGGCAAGCGCCGCTGTCATAGCCCGACTCTTCGCTCAGCTTAACGTTGTCCGAGCAATAGGTGGCGTCGAGGAACTTGCCGTTGCGCTTCAGCTGAAGCCGCGCCCAGCCATCCTGTACAGGCAAGAACCTCCATAGCTGGCACGAGCCATTATCGAAATTTGAGCCGGGATTCATGTTGACGTCGTCATGGCAGAATTTGGCATCGAGAAACTTGCCGTTATGCTTGAGCTGCAACCGCGACCAGCCATCGGCGTCCGGAACGAGCTTCCACAACTGACATGAGCCGCCGTCAAAATCCGACCCAGGATTGAGATTGAGCGTGTCGCCGCAGAATTTGGCGTCGAGATATTTGCCCCCGTCCGATTGGGCCGAGGCGGCCGGTGAAAGTAACAAGAGGCCCGTGAGCGCGAGAAGGCTCAGCGAGACGCGGCGAACGGAGGCCGCGCCCCGCCTCGACGCAGACTTGGATCGTTTGAGGTGCATGACCTTTTCCTATGACTCCAGAGATGTAAGCAGCACGCGTAGGAGGCTCCGCCGGCGTTTCCTGAAAGTTTGGTCGCGAACCGGGGCCGGAAGGTTCAACCGGCACTCAGGTCAGAGGCTATCGCTTTCGCGGAATTCCCAAATCCGGAACGGCCCACGGTTCGAGCCTGGGGGCGTACGTTTGGGAACTATGGCGCCAGCTGAGCTTATTGCCACGCTGGGTTCATTGCAAGCCGGCGCGTTGACAGCCTGGGTGGTCATATCTGGCGTGAGACGTTCGGATAATGGTCGAAATAAAGGATTGCCGCTGCAACCGGAGCGTCATGAAATCGCCGTAAGGATTGTGGCGGCTAGGGCGCAAGACCCTATATCAGGCGCTAGCCTTCAACTTGGACGGTCCAATACCCGATGCTCCAGCTCAAGCCGCTACGAACCCTGCCCTATTCAAATCCCCCGCGATCGGGCACACTTCTCAAAGCTCAACTACTCGGTGCCTTGCTCATGACCCTTGCCCTCTCACCTGCAGATGCCGCCCAGCCGCCCGCACCTTCAACCCTCGCCTTCCACGGCAAGCTCGACAACGGTCTCGAAGTGGTGGTCGTGCCGGACCGGCGCGCGCCCGTCGTGACGCACATGGTGTGGTACCGGGTTGGCGGCGCCGACGAGCCGCAGGGAAGATCGGGCATCGCGCACTTCCTCGAGCATCTCATGTTCAAGGGCACGGACAAGATCGCACCGGGAGAATTCTCGAAGATCGTCGCGCGCCTCGGCGGGCAGGACAATGCGTTCACCGCGCAGGATATCACGTCCTATTTTCAAAGAGTCGCGAAGGAAAAGCTGCCGCAGGTCATGGAGATGGAGTCCGACCGCATGGCGAACCTCCGCCTCGACGAGAAAGAGGTTCTGACCGAGCGCAAGGTGATCCTCGAGGAGCGCAGGAGCCGCGTGGACAACGATCCGGGCTCGCTCTTGCAAGAGCAGATGATGGCCGCGCTCTATGTTGCCCATCCCTATCACACCCCTGTTATCGGCTGGGAGACGGAGATGCGCAAGCTTAGCCGGGCCGATGCGCTCGCCTTCTACAAGAAGTTCTACGCGCCGAACAATGCGGTGCTCGTGGTCACGGGCGACGTCGAGCCGGACGAGGTCATGGCGCTGGCAAAAGCGACCTACGGCAAGATCCCGGCCAATCCCGAGGTTGGAGGCCCTCGCGTGCGGCCAACCGAGCCGGAGCCCTTGGCGGAGCGCCGGGTGATCTTGCGCGATGGCCGCGTCGGCAAGGCAACGTTCGAGCGCTACTATCTGACGCCCAGCTCCACAACCGGAATGCCCGGCGAAGCGGAGGCTCTGCAGGTCCTTGCGCGCATCATCGGTTCGAGCGCCACGAGCCGCGTCTACAACGCACTCGTGCGCGACGAGAAGACCGCGTCGAGCGCGAGCGCCTGGTATAGCGGCATGGCCCTCGACACCGGCCGGTTCGGCTTCTATGCCGTTGCCGCCGGCGACGCGAAATTGGAGGATATCGAGGCCTCGATGGACCGGGTCATCGATGAGGTCATCCGCAATGGCGTTACGCCCGAGGAGCTGGAGCGCGCGAAAACTGGCGAAATTGCCAATTTGATTTACGCCTCCGACAGCCAGCAAAGCCTGGCCCACACCTATGGCTGGAACCTGGCGACTGGGCGCACCGTGGAGGACGTCGAATCCCGGCAACAGCGCTTGGCGGCCGTGACGCGCGAACAGGTGCAGGCGGTCGCGGCGAAATATCTCCTCCGCAAGCGCTCCGTGACCGGCTACCTCATCCCCGTTCCTTCGGGGCTCGCCAAGGTGCAACCGCGCACCGGCGGCGACTCTGCAACCTTCCACTAGGGACCGGACAATAAACTATGACGCACACTATCTTTAGGCGGAAACGTCTCAGTCTCGCCGTTGCAGCGCCGCTTGCGGCTCTCTCCCTCTTACTTTTGGCAGCACTTCCAGTAAACGCCATGAAAATACAAAAAGTTATCAGCAAGAAGGGCATAGAGGCCTGGCTCGTCGAGGACCATTCCAGGCCGATACTCAGCATGCAATTCGCCTTTGCCAGCGGGTCCGCCCAGGACCCCGAAGACAAGCCGGGCGTCGCAACCTTCGTATCTGGAATGCTCGACGAAGGCGCAGGCAATCTCGATTCGGAAGCGTTCCAGAACCGGCTCGAAGATCTCGCCGCCAAGATGAACGTGAGCGCCTCGCAAGACCACATGTCGGTCTCGTTCCAAATGCTCACGCAAAACCGGGAGGATTCGCTCAAGCTTTTGCAAATGGCGCTGACCTCTCCGCATTTTGAAGCGAAAGATGCCGAGCGGATTCGCGAGCAGCTTGTCGCGAGCTTGAGGGTCGAGGAGAAAGATCCCAACAAAGCCGCAGCGAACGAATGGTTCAAGCTCGCCTTCGGCGCGCATCCTTACGGCCGCCCAGGCAATGGCACGCTGACAAGCATTGCAGCCATTACGCCCGCCGACCTGCACAGCTACGTGCTGAAGAACTTCGCGCGCGACAACCTCAAGATCGCGGCCGTCGGCGACATCGACGCGGCGCAGCTTGGCGAGGCGCTCGACAGCGTATTTGGGGACCTGCCCGAAAAATCGGACAGGAAGCCCGTGGCCGAGGTGTCCTGGCAAGGCACCTCGAAACAGCGCATCGTGCAAATGCCCAATCCGCAATCGGTCGTGCAGTTCGGGTTTCAAGGGCTCAAGCGGAACGATCCCGATTTCATCCCTGCCTACATTCTGAACTACGTCGTGGGCGGCGGCGGATTTTCCTCCAAGCTCATGCAGGAGGTGCGCGAGAAGCGCGGACTTGCCTATTCCGTTTACACCTATCTTTATCCCCTCGATCATGCGGGCATTTTTGCCGGCGGCGTGGCGACCGAGAACAAATCGGTGGGGCAATCGCTCGATCTGATCAAGGCAGAGCTTGAGCTGGCGGCCCGCAATGGGCTGACCGACGAGGAACTCCGCAAGGCCAAGGATTATCTCGTTGGCTCGTTTGCGCTTCGTTTCGATACGAGCGGTAAAATCGCCGCCCAGCTTCTGGCCATTCAGCTCGATAATCTCGGCATCGATTACATCGACAGGCGCAACGGCGAGATCGAAGCCGTTACAGTGGCGGACATCAAGCGTGTCGCCAAACGCCTCATGGAGCCGAAAAATCTGATCGTGACCGTGGCCGGCGAGCCCGAAGGCATCCACGACGTCGGACTTTAGGGGACGATGGCGCCAGGGCGGCACGGTGCTTTGCCCTCTCTTGCCATCCCGGAACGGCGCTCGCTTGCCCCGGAAACGCGCCCCGCGCGTTTCCGGCAGTTGATTACCCCGATGTTTCCGGCCGCGACCGTGAAGCCCCCTCACCCCAGCCCTCTCCCGGCAAGCTCGCCTTGGCGAGCTTGCAACCCGGAGGGCCCGAATCCGCGAGCGGATTCGGGGCGGGAGAGGGACACGGTGAGTCACACGCCGTGCGGGTCGATATGTTGCTTCGATGGCTGCGGAAACATCGGGGTAATCAAGTTCCGGGATGACGGCCGCCTTTTCAGCCGGATTCGGCATCGCTTCCTGTCGCGACGCGCACGGGATGACCACGGTCCAGAAAAGCCGCTTTACGGCGGCTTTTTCTTTTTGCCCTTTTGCTTATACTCATCTGTTGAAAGAATCACCCGGCCGCTTGCCGGGATGCGGAGCAAGCGTCACTGAATTTGAGCACCGCGCGAAAAGGATTCGCACCATGACGTACCGTCAATCGATCGATGGCTGTCTTTCCTCGAAGATCGGCGAGGCCGGTTTGACGGGGGACCGGCTTGCGCAATGGCTCACGCTCGTCACGCCACGCTTCAAAGCGCTCGAAGAGGAAGCCCAAGCGGGCAGCTTCGCACATTTCCGTATCCTTTCCGAGACGGACGATATCGAGGAGGCGGCCGCGGCTTACCGGACGCTCTCCGAAGGCGCGGAAACAATTGTCATTCTGGGAACTGGGGGGTCGAGCCTCGGCGGGCAGGCGCTCGCTCAGCTCGGCGGCTGGTCCATACCGGGCGACAACGGTCCCTCCGGGGCCGCACATCCGCGCCTTCGCTTCTACGACAATCTCGACGCGCGCTCGTTCATGCGCGGCCTGAGCAGCCTCGATATTCCGAGAACGCGCTTCATCGCGATCTCCAAATCGGGCACGACCGGCGAGACGCTGGCGCAGACGCTCACAGCTTTCAAATTCATTGAAGATGCGGGCCACGCAAACCTGATCCCCAAACTTTTCCTCGGTGTCACCGAGCCTGCGAAGCCCGGCGCTGCCAATGGTTTGCGCGCGCTTTTCGCCGCCCGCAGCATTCCAATGCTGCCGCATAGTACCGAGATCGGCGGCCGTTTCTCGGCGTTCACCACGGTTGGCCTTTTGCCTGCGCTCGCGCGCGGCCTCGACGTCGCAGCCTTCCGCGCGGGCGGCCTCGATGTGGTGAGGCAGCTCATGAGCGCAACCATGCCGGAGGAGCACCCCGCCGCCGTTGGGGCGGCCACGGCCATCGGCCTCGCAAAGGATCTGGGCGTCACGAATTCGGTCATCATGCCCTACTCGGACCGGTTGGAGCGTTTCGGCGCCTGGTACGTGCAGCTCTGGGCGGAAAGCCTCGGCAAGGGCGGCGAAGGGACCACCCCCATCGCGACGCTGGGGCCGGTCGATCAGCATAGCCAGCTCCAGCTTTTCATGGACGGCCCCCGCGTTCATTTCATGACGGTCATGCGCGTTGCGGCTGCGCCTGGAGCCGATGCCGGCTTGGCCATTCCGCCGGCGCTTGCCGCTGAGGCCGGCGCGCCGTATCTCGCCGGACGCAGCATCGGCGACCTCGTCGAGGCGGAACAAAAGGCCATCGTGGACGCGCTTGGCGAAGCCAAGCGGCCCGTGCGCACCCTCGATATGGACCGGCTGGATGAGCGCACGCTCGGCGCGCTGATGATGCATTTCTTCATCGAGACCATCCTCGCCGCGGATCTCTTGAATGTCGATCCGTTCGATCAGCCGGCCGTCGAACTCGGCAAGAAGCTCACCCGCCAATATCTCGCAGGATAAAAGGTGCCGATCCGCCAGCTCAGCCAGGTCGAGATCAACCGCATCGCCGCCGGCGAGGTGATCGAACGGCCCGCAAGCGCCATCAAGGAGCTGGTCGAGAATGCGATCGACGCCGGCGCCTCGTCCATCGAGGTGATTGCGCAAAATGGCGGCTTGTCTTACTTGCGCGTCACAGACGATGGCTGCGGCATGGATGAGGCCGACCTCGGCCTTTGCGTCGAGCGCCACGCCACCTCGAAGCTGACGGCGGGGAACCTGCAGGATATTCGCACGCTCGGCTTCCGCGGCGAAGCCTTGCCCTCACTCGGATCGGTGGGCCGGCTCCGGATCGTGACCAAACCGGCTGGAGCTTTGCGAGGCGCTGAAATCACCGTCGAGGCCGGCAAGAAGTCCGAGGTGCGGCCGGCCGCTGCCCGTAGCGGCACGGTTGTCGAGGTGCACGGCCTGTTCCAGGCGACGCCCGCGCGCCTCAAATTCATGAAATCGGAGCGGGCCGAGAATGCCGCCATTTCCGATGCCGTCAAGCGCCTCGCGCTTGCGTGCCCGCAGATCGGCTTTTCGCTCACCGTAGGCGAGCGCGCTTCCCTCTCGCTCGCCCGCGCGGACGCAGAAGATGAGAACGCGATCCGGCAGCGTCTCTCGCGCATCATGGGGCGCGAGTTCGGCGAGGACGCCGAGCCCGTCCGGCTGGAGCGCGAAGGGCTCTCCTTATCGGGCTTCGCCGGGCGCCCCACGCTCAACCGCCCCGACGCTTCGCTGCAATTTCTGTTCGTGAATGGCAGGCCCGTGAAGGACCGGCTGCTCTTGTCCGCTGTGCGCGGCGCCTATCAGGATCTCGTGCCGCGCGGGCGCTATCCGCTGGCGGCGCTGTTCCTGACCGTGCCGGTGGAGGCCGTGGACGTGAACGTGCATCCGGCCAAGGCGGAGGTACGCTTCCGCGAAGCGAGCCTTGTCCGTAGCCTCGTCGTCTCAGCCTTGCTGGAAACCCTGCGGCGCGGCGCGTCCGTTACGGCGGGGCCTCTGGCCCAGCGCCTGGCTCCGCTTTCTGAAACCGGGCCAGGGCCCGTGCAATACCGCGCACCGCTGCGCCCCGCGCCGCAATCCTTCGCGGCGGCAAACGGATTCGCCGAGCAGCCGCAATCCGCGTTCGATCGCGGCGCCGAAGCCACGCCGCGGGAGACGTCTGAAGAGCCGCTCGGTACCGCGCGCGCGCAACTCCACAAGACTTACATCGTCTCGGAAACCGAGGACGGAATGGTTCTCGTCGATCAGCACGCCGCCCATGAGCGGATCGTTTACGAGAAGCTGAAAGCAGCCCTTGCCGGCGGGCGCATCGCGCGTCAGCTTCTGCTGATTCCGGAGGTTGTCGAAATGGCGGAGGAGGACGCGGCGCTCATCCTCGAATACCGCGAGAAGCTTGCCGGGAGCGGGCTTGTGGTGGAAAGCTTCGGTCCGGGCGCGATCATCGTCCGCGAGACGCCCGCGCTTCTCGGAAATGGCGATCTTCAGTCGCTCATTCGCGACCTCGCACATGAGCTTGGTGAAACCGCGGGCAATAGCGTGGAGGCGAGGTTGCACGCGATTTGCGCGACCATGGCCTGCCATGGCAGCGTGCGCGCGGGCCGGCCCATGCGCCTCGACGAGATGAACGCGCTCCTGCGCGAGATGGAGGCGACGCCCAACGCCGCGCAATGCAATCACGGCCGGCCCACTTATGTGGAGCTTTCGCGCGCCGAGCTGGAGCGGCTTTTCGAGCGGCGGTGATGAGCGAATAGTCGAATTTATGCTTTGTGATCGTGATTGCGACCCCTCTTGCAACTTTTGCGCGAGCGTCATCCATCCTAACAACGTATATATAACGTCAGTATCTCAGATAAATGGCGCGCTCATGCCAAAAGAGACCGTTTTCACGATGAAGCTCGAACCAGAGCTGCGAGCTGACTTTCTCGCCGAGGCTGCCCATCGTCCCGCGTCGCAAATTCTACGCGAGCGGATGCGCGAATTCATCCAGAGCCAGCGCCGTCATTAACCATGGTGCTCCGCTACGAAATGCCGGAGCTTACGCGCTCCGGGGGTTTCGGCGGAAGTAAGCGTCAATATCGCGGTGCCTTTCGAGGATGTTCACAACCTCGAAGACTACCTCAGCCTCCGGTAAACCGGCATAGCGGAAGAAGATCACGTAATTTCTGAAAGGGGTGCTGCGCAAGCCTGGAAGAAGCTCCGGACGCTGCCGCCCCATCCGCGCCGGCGATGCAGCCAACTCCTCGCACTTCGCCAGAAGGCGGCCGATGAAGCGCTCGGCAGCGTCGACGCTACCGCTTGCGCTTTCGATATAGCTGGCAATTTCGATGAGATTTGCCTGCGCCGCTGGGGTGAGGACGAAGCGCGGCACTTACGATTTGCTGCCGCCAGCCCGCCGCGCCTCGAAGTGTGCCTTGAGGTTCGCGCGAACCTCATCGACGCCATAACGGCGCGGATCGGCGATGGATTCGAGCAAGGTCTCGCGCAAGCTTGTGAGGCGGACGGTGTACTCAATCGCGTCCTCATACGACGCAAAATGCCCTTTTTGGACTTGCGCCTCGAGCCATGTTTCCGTTTCGGCAGAGAGATTGAGGTTCATGTGTCCTTCCGCGCTTCTACACCATGGCGTTGCCGCGACCTCCTCGTCGCTCACAAATTCGCCGCGCCGGGCTTGCGCTAGACCCTCAGCGACGGCTTCTTCGGCGCGGCACAATTGATAAGGCCCAACTCGCTCTGCCTCGATGGCGAGCAATGTTTTAAGCGCCTGCTCCTGTGCATCCTTGGGCCAGGAAGGAAGGCGGTCGATCAGATGGTCAAGCGCTTTGTCCATGCCGTATAAAACCACTTTCTGAGAGAGGGCGCAATGAGCTGCGCTTCCAATGTTTCTCCGGGCGCGCCTTCGCCCAGAGCGCAAACTCTTCGGCCGTCATCCTTTTTTGGTGCAAGCGCTGCCATCGGTAACATCGCGCATTGCCCGCAGCAAGATGCGCTTATCGCCTGCGCCTTGACGTTTCCCGCTGAGCTTCCATCTCCCGGTCGGGCTGGGCCAACCGATTGGGTTGATCCGGCTCCGCTCACGGCAGTGCGATCTCCTTCCATAAAACGATTAGGTGTTAATCTTGATAAAGAACAATACGGTCTTTGTTCTCGGCGCAGGCGCGAGTTGGCACTACGGCTATCCAACGGGAGAAGGCTTAGTCGATGCTGTGATCAAGAAAGCGGACGAGCTTGAGTCTTATTGCTCGTACCGCTCTGAACATCCTGGAAGCATTCATCACGCGATACCGGATTACATTCATGATAGAACGGACAAAAGCAGAGGTACATCCGGCGCTGTTGACGCTTGGGAAGCTGCCGCCGACGAATCCCAATTACTCAGTCAGCGCCTGTCTATGGTTAGGCCTATCCTAATAGATCATTTCTTGGCATGGAATGAAACATTACGGCCAATAGGCAAGCTCCTGATCGCAATGGCGGTATTGGAATGTGAAGCCAGCTGGCGCCATACGCAGCGGAATCAGAATCGTAGCAAGGAAGATAGGACTAAGGATGCATGGTACCGCTTTATAATTCATAAGCTTGTCTATGATTGCCAGCATAGCGCCGACATATTCCAAAACAATGTCAAGTTTATTACTTTCAACTATGACGTTTCTCTTGAACGTATTCTATATCGAGCAATCAGCGACATGGATCTATTTGATCGGGGCGACGTCCTAAAATTCCTGTCTGAGGATAGAATTGTTCACGTATATGGCGCAATCGATGACGACGTCGCGTCGAATAAGCCCGCAATCGACCTTGACGTCGCGAGTACACTTGGAAACGCAAACGAATTGGATCTGCACGGCACGCCAGGTTTCGAGCAGCGGAAAAACCTAATAGATCGCTGTTTTATCGCCGCTCAACGAATTCGGACTGTTGATCCGCACGAGAAGGAGGAAGAAGCTGCATCGCTACAAACTGCGAAGAAATGGATAGAAGACGCGGGCGTCGTCTATATTCTTGGATACGGTTTTGACGATAGCAACAATAGAAGAATCGGTTTGGATGCCCTTCACTTTCACAAGCATAAAGCTGCGGTGATGTTTACAAACTACGGCGACCTTAATGTCATAAACAAAAAAGCTTCTAGATTATTTTTCGGGAATAGGACGGCTTTTGTAGACGGTGCCGTACACGGGAATCCATTGGAAGGCTTTTATGCGGAGAAGAGTATCAGGAGCGTGTACGACGCACTCAACATGGATTTTGATGCGCTAGAGAATGAGCTGACGGCCTCCACAAGAATTTAGTCGGTCAAACCGCCTCGACAAAGCTCGCCACCACCTTCTTCTGCCCGGCCTTTTCGAACTCCACGGTCAGCTTATTCCCCTCGATCTCGCTGACGGCGCCGTAGCCGAACTTCTGGTGGAACACCCGCTGGCCGAGGGGAAAAGCCGCGCTCGGCATGGCCGTGCTCGCCGCGATCAGCTCGCCCTCGATCTCCGGCGGCGCGCCGCGCGCGCGGTTCCGTACCGCGCCTTCGCTGCGCCAATTGGCCTGCGCGCGCTTCCACCCCGGCGTCGGCCGCTCGTCATAATCGAAGGGCGAGGCCTCCTCGTCGAAGCGGCTCGCGCCATAGCCGCCATTGGCCGCGCCGTAGCGCCCATAACCATAGCCGCCGCTCTCCATAGTCAGCTCGGCATGCTCCTCCGAAAGCTCGCCCAAAAACCGCGACGGCGCCGCCGATTGCCACGAGCCATGCACGCGGCGGTTCTGCGCGAAGCTGATGGTGAGCCGCCGCTTGGCGCGCGTGATGCCGACATAGGCGAGGCGGCGCTCCTCTTCGAGCCCCTCCTGGCCGTTCTCGTCGAGCGCGCGCTGATGCGGGAACAGGCCCTCCTCCCAGCCGGGCAGGAACACGACATCGAACTCCAGCCCCTTGGCACCGTGCAGCGTCATCAGGCTGACGCGGTCGCCATCGGCGTTCTGGTCCGCGTCCATCACGAGGCTGACATGCTCCAGGAAGGCGCCGAGGCTGTCGAACTGCTCCATGAAGCGGATCAACTCTTTGAGATTTTCGAGCCGGCTTTGCGCTTGCGGGGATTTGTCCTTCTGCCACATCGCGGTGTAGCCGCTCTCGTCGAGGATCAGCTCGGCCAGCTCGGTGTGCGGCATGGCGGGGGACAGCTTGCGCCAGCGTGCGAAATCGTCCGTGAGCGTGCGCAGCGATTTGCGGGGCGCGGGCTTCAGCTCCTCGGTCTCGCCGATCAGCCGCGCGGCGTGGAACAGGCTGACGCCGGCGGCGCGGGCGTGCTGGAAGATGGTTTGCACCGATTGGTCGCCGAGCCCGCGCTTGGGCACATTGACGATGCGCTCGAATTTGAGGTCGGCCAAGGGGTTCTGCATCACCTCCAGATAGGCGATGGCGTCCTTGATCTCGGCGCGCTCGTAGAAGCGCGGGCCGCCGATCACGCGATAGGGCATGCCCATGGTGACGAAGCGGTCTTCGAAGGCGCGCATCTGGAAGCTCGCGCGCACCAGGATCGCCATATCGTTCAGCGCGGTGCCTTCGCGGCGCAGCCGGTCGATGTCCTCGGCGGTGAGCCGCGCCTCCTCGTCGCCGTCAAAAACGCCGCGCACCATGAGCTTGTCCCCCGCGCCCGAGCCCGTGCGCAAGGTCTTGCCAAGCCGGCCGAGATTGTTCGCGATCAGCTTCGAAGCCGCGCCCAGAATATGCGCGGTCGAGCGGTAATTATGCTCGAGCCGGATCACATGCGCGCCGGGGAAGTCCTTCTCGAAGCGCAGGATGTTGTCGACCTCGGCGCCGCGCCAGCCATAGATCGATTGGTCGTCGTCGCCGACGCAGCAGATGTTGTGGCTGCCCTGGGCGAGCAGCCGCAGCCAGAGATACTGCGCCACGTTGGTGTCTTGATACTCGTCCACCAGGATATAGGTGATCCAGCGGTGATATTGCTTGAGGACGTCGGGGTTTCCCTGGAACAGGCGCAGGTTTTCGAGCAAGAGATCGCCGAAATCGGCGGCGTTCAGCTCTTTGAGCCGCTTCTGATAGGCCGCGTAAAGCTCTATGCCGCGGCCATTCGCGAAGCTGAACGCGGCGCTGGCCGGCACCTTCTCCGGCACGAACCCCTTGTTCTTCCAGCCGTCGATCAGCGCCGCAAGCTGGCGCGCGGGCCAGCGCTTCTCGTCGAGGCGCTCGGCCTGGATGAGCTGCTTGATGAGCCGGATCTGGTCGTCCACATCGAGGATCGTGAAATTTTGGCTAAGGCCCACCAGCTCGGAATGCCGCCGCAAAATGCGCATTCCGATGGAGTGGAACGTGCCGAGCCAGGGCATGCCCTCGATGGTGCCGCCCACGAGCTGGCCCACGCGCTCCTTCATCTCGCGCGCCGCCTTGTTGGTGAAGGTAACGGCGAGGATTTCGTTCGGCCGCGCGCGCCTGGTCCACAACAGATGCGCGATGCGGGTGGTGAGCACCCGCGTCTTGCCCGTGCCGGCGCCGGCCAGCACAAGCACCGGCCCATCCGTGCGCTCCACAGCCTCGCGCTGCTCGGCGTTGAGGCCCGCAAGATAAGGCGGTTCGGCGGCAAGCGCGTTCGGCGCGGCGGATATTTTCTCTAAGATAGAGCGACTCGTTCCCATGCCGTAGATATAGCACGGCAGCCGCGCAGGCAAAGAAAGGCGCGCCCGCTGTTCACAGCGAAGCGGCGCGCGTGAACTTTTGCGGCATTGCCGGCGGCTAAGAGGTTGTGTACACACGGGGATAACGAAGAGGGAGGAAAATCATGAAACGGCTGGTACAAGCTGCGCTTCGGGCGGGAACGCTTGCGCTGCTCATCGGAACCGCAACGCAAGCCTTTGGAGAAGCGCAAATGCCGGTTCTGCTCTTCAAGGTCATCACCGTAAAGGACGAGGTTCTGATCGGTCTCAACGATCAAGAGATCCGGGCGCTTGGCGGGCCGGAGAAAGCTGCCGCCGGCGTCATTGCCAGCGCGCTCGCGGACAAGAAAGAGCTGACGGTGTGGCAATACGCTGTGCACAAGGCGGCCAACGGCGATCTTGAGGTTGCGCCCCTGCATCCGATCGGCATCCTGGCGCACGACTCGCTCAGGGTCGTGCCCTATGCGAGCCCGCTGACGGTCCTCCCGCACGACTAAGCAGACTCCCCGAACTTGACCAACGAGTCGCGGCTGTGATTCCATCTTCGCACTGATTCGCGAGGGCGGGATATGGCGGGCAAATCTCCGGTGACGGCAAGCGAGGAGCAGAAGGCGGCGCTTAAGGCTTTGGCTTCGTCGCGCGATCGTGGCGAGGCCGATAGGGCCCGCGCCATCCTGCTGACGCTCGATGGCTGGAGCAGTCCACGGATTGCCGAAGTGTTCCGTGTGCGCGAGGATACGGTTCGCTTTTGGCGCGGTGCTTTCGCGCGCGGTGGCGTCGAGGCTATCAGGGCGAGCGTGTATGCGGGCCCGCCGCCGGTGAAGACGGAGGCGGCGCTCAGGGTCTGCACGCCGCTGCTCGAAGCGCCCGTCGCCAACCGTGCGAATTGGACGCTCCCGCGCCTCATTGCCGAGATCAAAAAGCGCGAGCAAGTCGATATCGGCCGGTCGCAGTTGTCAAAGGCGCTGCGAAAAAAAACTTCCGCTGGCGGCGGCCGCGGCACACGCTGAAGGGACGGCAGATCGCGGCCGGGATCGAACGCGTTGGTTTGAGGCTCCAACTGCGCAAAGCCCAGGCTGAGGCTGGCGACATCGTTCTCCTCTATGGCGACGAGAGCGAGGCGCTGACACATCCCTATCTGGCGAGAGCCTGGGCTAAGCGTGGCGCGGATCTGCGCGTGCCAGCGCCGGGGCAAGCCAAGAAAGTAGCCATGATGGGTTCGCTCGATCATGCAAAACGCCGGCTCATCGTGCATACCAGCCGGAGCAAGCGCAGCGCCGATTTCATCGCACATCTGGAGCAACTCGACCGCCTCTTCGGCCCAAAGCCGGGCCGGCGGACGACGCCCGTCGTGCTGGTCGAGGACAACGGGCCGATCCATACGAGCAAGATGTCCCTGGCGGCCCTTGAGGCACGCCGCCATTGGCTGACCGTCGAGTGGCTGCCCAAGTACTCACCCGAACTCAACGATATCGAAGTTGTCTGGCACGATCTCAAGGCGCATCACCTGGCCCATCAGACGTTCACCGA
>JBKQOR010000014.1:0-6471 GCA_052145435.1 Rhodomicrobium sp.
TTGCGGCTCGGCCATTGGTTCGGCATGAACCCGCAATTCTGGCTCAATCTGCAATCGGCCTACGATCTGCGCATCGCGCGCGAGGCCGCGGGCGCCGAAATCGAGGCGCTGCCGTCGCGAGCGGCATTGCTCCAGAAGGGCTCTTGACGCCAAACCTGTGGAAGAATTCCCGGCCTGGATGGCAAGACAGTTGTTCCGGATCTGGCGGCCGGCCGCAATTCTTTTGGCTGAAACTCTCCATCGGAATGCTCCACGTTGGACGTGAGCTTTGACGCCGGCATTACAAAACTCTCCGGTACATCCGCAACTTAGGGCCGCTTGCCATTCCGGTACGATCCTTGCTGTACGGCGTTTCGACTGTCCAGCGATATCAATTCACAGGAGAAAGCAATGTCCCTCGGCCTTCCGATGGTCTTCAAACATCATGTCTTTATCTGCGGCCAGCATCGCCCGCCCCATCATCCGCGCGGAAGCTGCAGCGCGGCAGGCGCATTACCGCTCGCCGAGCGGCTTGGCGCGAAGGTGCAGGCTTTGGGAAATCCGGAGGTCGCAATGACTGTCACGGGATGCATGGGCTTTTGCCAAGCCGGCCCCATCGCCGTCGTTTATCCGGAAGGTGTCTGGTATGCGCCCAAGACGGCCGAGGATATAGACGAGATCGCAGCTTCGCATCTCGGCGAAGGCAAGCCCGTCGAGCGGCTTATCGTTTTGCCGAAGGTTTAGGTGCAATGGCGTGTGAAGAAATCGCCGGTCCGCGGCTGAGAAAGCGGGCCGTGCGCTCTGCAGCGCCCGGCCCGGCTGGCAAATCGCCACTTCCGGCGCACGGCTAGAATGCGTGCTCGGTCAACCTCTTGCTGCAGGGCGAGTACAGCCGGTAGGCGCCCCAGAAGGTCCGCTCGTAGTGGTAAGGGCAACCCCGCCAATAGCCCTGCCAGCGGTGCCAGCGATAGTGGTGACGAACCTGCTGGGCGAGGCTGGTCCCGTCCGAAAGTCCGTCCGCATGCGACAGCGGCAGTGCAGCAGCTCCGGTGCCCGTAGCGAGCGCCAGAACGAGTAGAAGGCCTGCGCCTTTAAGTGTCATGATTTCCCCCAAAATTGTAACCTGCCCTTCCGGAATACCGAATCTGGCGCGTTCTGTCATGCGGAATGCGCGCGGATCGCCGGGAGAATGCCACCTGAGTGGGCGCGGAAGCTATTAAACCGCCTACCGGACACTTTTAATAAACCATAAATTCAATTACACTTTGTCTCAGACCCACAGCTTCATACGATGCAAGGCAAGACTCGGAGGGGGCCTGGAACCTGGGGACTTGAGGGAGACGCTGGGCATGCTGAAAGCGCTAAAGGCAATTCTCATTTTCGCTGCGATGATTGCGATCCCCATCGTGGCAGACAATTTTCTTCATAGGCGGCCCGATCTGCCGCTGGGCAAAGTGAGCGGTGGCGCGTTCGTGTTCGCGGCCGTGCTCCTCTTCGCTATTTTTGCACTCGCTCTCGGCATTCCCCGGTTCTGGGCCCGGCGTAAACGTCTCGACGACATCGAGAGCTGCCTAAAACGCGCCGAACGCGATATGAATGCCCACATTTCCAACGCTCTGTCGCATGGCGGACGCAAGGACAAGGTTAAGGAGCGGGCCGAGTGGCACAAGATGGCAGAAACTTCCGCATTTCAAACCTTCAACGCCGGTTATCGCACGCCTGCCCACGATCTCATCGAGCTTAACGAGAAGGACTTGGCCTCGAAAGGCGGCGCCATCGGCAAAGCGAGCGCCACCGCCTTTCTTTTCCGCGAGCTTTACGAGGGGGGCGTTGAAACGGCCCAAGCGAAGATTGTGGCCGATGTGAAGAACGGCGGCAGCGTGCCCTATATCGCGCCGGGCATTAGCGAACTGATCGGGTTCGACAAGTTCGACAAAGATAAGGGCTTCCCAGAGGGGGCCGGCGCCGACAGCGATGAGCTGCAATGGGTGGCGAAGTGGCGCAAATTTCCCAGCAAGGAGCTCATCATGGTCACCACCGTGGCCGGCGGCGCGAAATCGGCGGTGTACGGACAGGACGTCTTGATCAATCTTACACAGCAGCGCCCACCTGAGTGAGCCAGATCCCGCGCGCATTCCGGAAACTCCCGGCAGCACCCATATAGCCGCGGCAAGGAGTTCGAATGTGTGGCCGGTTCACTCAGCTCTTCACCTGGGAGGAGCTTTATAAGCTTTACAACCTGAGCAATCCGCTCGCGCCCAATTTGCGGCCGTCTTGGAACATCGCGCCCACGCAGGACGCGGGCGTCATCGTGCCGGAGGAGGGCGGCCGGATGTACCGGACCATGCGCTGGGGGCTTGTGCCGGCGTGGGCCAAGGACCTCAAAATCGGCAATCGAACGATCAACGCGAGGCTTGAGACCGCGCAGGCGAAGCCCGCCTTCCGCAACGCGTGGAAATGGCGGCGGTGCCTTGTCCCCGCGAGCGGCTTCTACGAGTGGCGCGAGATGGCGGTGCCCGGCCGCGCGAAGCCCGCGAAAATGCCGTTTTACGTCGCCCGCAAGGACCGCCAGCCCTTGACGTTTGCCGGGATTTGGGAACGCTGGAAGGACGGCATGCTCAGTTTCACGATCCTCACAACCGGGGCGTGCGATGGCATTCGCGATCTTCACAGCCGAATGCCGGTAATGCTGGCGCCGCAGAGCTTCGAGGCTTGGCTTTTGGGCGGAGATCCGGTCCCGTATCCGGCTATCGGCACCGCGGTGCAAGTGACGGCCGTTTCGCCGAAAATGAACTCGCCGCACTATAACGAGCCGGCATGCATCGAGGCGCTCACCGCGGGCGCATAGGCGCTGTGGTTGCTGCCGCAAAAATGCTAAGTGCTTGATTGATTGCAATCGTCTAGACTGCCAAGCGGTCCGGCACGGAGCCCCAAAGAAATAGCCCCGGCGTTCAGGAAACCGCGACGATGCGATTTCGCCGGGAGCACCGTGAATGCATCGGGCGCGCTTCGAACCTCTGCAACTCGCGCAACTTCCCTGGTTCTCATACGGAATCCGTTTGATCGCTTCACTCGCGGCGTCATCCCGGAACTTGATTACCCCGATATTTCCGCTGTGGCGTTTGAGTGTCCGGCTTAAGCATTTCCGCGGCGTCATTCCCGCGAAGGAGCGTGTGAAAAAATTGCCGGACTTTCCGAAGGGCCGGAATTCTGGGCCGCAGCGTCGTACCCGCGAAGGCGGGTACCCATACAAGTGCCTGTTCCAACGGGAGAAATGGATTCCCGCCTGCGCGGGAATGACGGTTGCGCGCCTTCCGGAATCGTTGCAAATGCCGGCGCCTGTTACGATCCCGGATATGGCGCAAACGCCGTTCCGGGATGACGGGTGCGGAAGCCGGATTGGGTATCAGTCAGCGTCCCGCCAGTCACCAGCCTCGAAAAGGCTTCGAAGGGGATGCAGCGGTTTTACCAGCTCCCGAAGATCGGGCTCACCGCAGCCTGCAAGGATGGCCTGGCGCGCTTCATCGCGCAACCGCAGCACTGACGCGAAGTCTTTGCCAGAAGGCATGATGGCGCTTTCGAGCACGACGCTAAGCGGGGTTCGTCGCGGAAACCATTGACCGCTGCGCAGCATGGACCGCGTTCCACGTATGATGCCGGGCACAAGCGGCACGCCAGCCTCCGCAGCCACTTTGAACGCGCCCAGATAGAATTCGGAAAGCCCGGCCCGGCGGGTGAACGCGCCCTCGGGGAAGAAGACGATATTTCGCCCTTGACGGGCCGCCGCGATGGCATTGTCCGTGTCGGCAAGGCTCGCGCTAGTGTCGTAACGCTCGACGAACAAAATCCCCAAGCGGCGCATGAAATTCCCGGCAAAAAACCGTGGAGCGAATTCGCTCTTGGCGATATAGGCCGGCTCACCCGGTATAACCGCGCCGAGAACCGCCACGTCCATGTAGCTCGAATGATTGAACACGATCACGGCTTTACCCGCCGGCAGGCGATCGAGGCCCTCGACGGCAACTGGAGTCCCGATCGCCGCGAGCGCAGCGCGGGCGATGCCGCGCACCGCGCGCCATCGCCAAGTCAGCCGGGGCAGCACCATCACCGCTAGCCACGCGGCGGCCAAGCACAGCGGCATCGCAATCCACCACCGGATTGCGTAAAGTGTCCCGCGGAAAATACCGGCCAGCCGGGCAAACCGGGCGCGGGGACCAGCGAGTGACAGGCGAAGAATCTGAAGCCATGGCGCGCGTTGCCGCACCCCAATCCGTCCTGTTTCGTAAAGCTCTCTGGCGGCGCTCCGGCGGATCTTACCGCTCGATGTCTTTGGAACTGTGCGCAGCGGGGCGAGGACGATCTCGTCCGGCGGCGTACCGGCGATGCCGGCCGCAACCTCTTGCGCGCGCAACCGCAGCGCCGCACGGGCCGCGGGATCGTTCTCGCGGGTCTCGGCCAAAATGACTACCCGTTCGGTGCCCGACGCGCGATCCGCCACTCCAAACACAGCAACACATCCCTTGCGAACCCCAGGGATTTCGGCAATGGCTTCTTCGATCTCTTGAGGATAGATGTGGCGGCCAGCGCGGATGATGATGTCTTTGATCCGGCCGGTTATGTATACTTCGCCGCCGGCCATGTAGGCGCGGTCGCCGCTGTCGAGCCAGCCGCCGTGGAAAAGTTCGTGCGTTTTGGTTTCGTTGCGGAAATAGCCGGAGGTCGCCGAAGGCCCCCGGAACTCCAGCCGGCCCTCGCGCCGTTCGCCTAGCTCGAAGCCTAGCCCGTCCACAATGCGGACCTCGTGACCGGGCAGCGGCGAACCGCAGCTTGCGATCTCGAGCGGGCAGCCGTCCTCTGCCTGTGCAGGCGCCGCGAACCCACGCCCGCTTAACGCCCCCCGATCCACCCGGTCGATCACCGGCATCCGGCCCGCAGGCGGAAAGGCGAGGCCCACAGAGTTTTCAGCAAGCCCGTAAACGGGGGCCATCGCTCCTGGCCGGAAGCCATAACGGCCGAACCTTTCGATGAACTTTCGCAGTGCCGGGACGCTGACCGGCTCCGCGCCATTTACGACCATGCGCAGGCAAGAAAGGTCCAGACCTTGTAGATTCCGGTCATCGATCTTATTCAGGCAGAGTTCGAACGCGAAGTTCGGCGCACCGGATAGCGTGGCGCGAAAGCGGTGAATTGCCCAAAGCCAGCTTTCCGGCCGCACGAGGAAGCTCAGCGGGGACATGACATAGAGCGGCGCCGCAAAATAGAGGCATCCGAGCCAGGCACCGATCAAGCCCATGTCGTGATAGAGCGGCAGCCAGCTGACGAAGATATCGGCGGAGCTTGCTTCCATGGCATGGCCCATGGCGCGAATGTTGGCTAGCAGGTTGGAATGGCTCAGCACCACGCCCTTTGGATCGCCGGTGCTGCCCGACGTGTATTGAATGAGCGCGGCCGCTGTCTCATGCGTGACTGGTAGCGCCGCGGCGGCCGCGCGAGGCGAAAGTCCGGCCACGCTCTCGACCGAGGTAAGGCTTTCTGCTTGCGCTTGCAGGAGGGCCGCGGCGCCTCGTCCCTCCGGAACCGTTATCAGAATGCGGGCGCCAGCGTTGCGCAGGATGCCCGCCTGACGGTGCAAATGCTCCTCGAGTTGGGAGATCCGCATCGGCGGATAGATCGGGACTGGCACCGCGCCGGCATAGAGGATAGCGAAAAACGCAACGAAGAAATCGCGGCCTGTGGGCAGCATCAGCGCGATCCGGTCACCGGGCATGACGTCGCGTTCAATCAAACCCTGCGCCGCGCCGCGCGCAGCCTCGGCGAGTGCACGGTAGGTCATGGCTGTAAGCGGCGTCGATTCATCATCGAGCACCGTCAGATGGACGCGGTCAGGATGGCGGGCTGCGTGCCACTCCAGGACTTCTACCAGGGTCCGCGCTTCGACGGCAGCCGGCACGAGGGGAAGTGGCTCCGCCGCGGCAGTCCCCGCCAAGACTTCAACTCCAGGATGCGCTTGATCCAGTGCACGGAGGAGATCGCCAACCGTCTCCGCTGCCCCGGCGGCCGCACCCGGAAGCCGCACGCCGAAGGAGCGTTCGATCCTCAGAATGAGCTCCGTGCGCCCCAGGCTGTCGATCCCAAGATCCCGCTCCAGACGGCTCGATATGGATACGTCCACGATCTTCGCCCGTTGCGGATGAAGCGCATGGATGAACTCGCGAATGAGGGCAATGAGCTTGCGCTCGCGCACGGCATCGGAGGTAGCCGGTTCGTCTCGTTTCGTGTCTGGCTCCACATCCACAAAGTAATGCATTCATATAAAACTGCTATGATGAATATCAATCCTAGAGCCCGCTTTTGATGGAATCAAAAGCGGGCTCTAGGTTTTTGTCTTTCCGTGCTTCTTTTCGGAAAACCGCTTCACACTTTTCCGCAAGCACTCTAGGTGTAACGTCCGGCTTCACCTGGCGACTGCGACATATCCCCGCATATTTAACC
>JBKQOR010000015.1:0-25950 GCA_052145435.1 Rhodomicrobium sp.
GAGGCGGCGGGCCGCGGCGCACGCAACAGCGTCCCTCTCCCAGTGGGAGAAGGACAGGGTGAGGGGTGGAACGCTCGATCATCGCGGCATGGCGGAACGGGAGGCGGCGGCGAAAAAGGGCGGCACAGGCGCGCCGCCCCAGAAAATCCTACAGATCGGCGAGCAGGCGCTCGGCGCTGCTTTCCTGCGCAGTCCCCGGCTTATCCTCGACATGGAGCGCCTTCACCACGCCGTCGTCGAGTAGCATGGCGTAACGCTTGGAACGTATGCCGAAACCTATTGCGCCACCGTCCATCTCAAGGCCGATCGCCTTGGCGAAATCGCCATTGCCGTCGGCGAGGAAGGTTACCGTATCGCCGGCGCCGCTCGCCTTGCCCCAAGCATCGAGCACGAACACGTCGTTCACGGCCGTGCACGCGATAACGTCCACGCCTTTTGCTTTGAACGCCGCCGCGCTCTGCAAGAATCCCGGCAAGTGCAGACCGTGACATGTGGGAGTAAAGGCGCCCGGAACCGCGAACAGGACGGCTTTCTTTCCGTTAAAAAGCGCCTCTGACGTAATTTCAGATGGACCCGTCCCGGTCATAATTTTGAACGTGGCATGCGGCAGCCGGCTTCCGACCGTGATCGTCATGCAAGTCTCCTTGGTGCTGAGTTGATGAGGCGCTTTTGGGTATATAGCCGGCGAGGTCTGCGAAATCCAGCTAGACCGGGCCATTCACCATCTCGTGAGGTAGAGGCGGACATCGAAACCGCCAATTGCGGACGCGCTGGCTTGCTGAGATGGTTGGCATGCCGGGTTGCCTGCCGGCCAGGAAACGGGAGGACTGACATGGATTCTCTTTACACGGCTACGTCGCGCAAGATTGCCTGGCGGCTCATTCCCTATTTGATGCTTTGTTATTTTGTGGCTTGTCTGGACCGGGTGAACCTAGGTTTTGCAGCCCGGGCCTTATCGTAGGTGCCTACCTTGGCGATCCGTTGCTTGCGATGGTGACGCTAACCTTCGGCTCGATACCTTCAAGGATCCCGCACTTACGACAGCCTCGCCCGGCGCTTTCGTGATTCTGCCGGGAGTCATAACGCTCGTCGTGGGGCGCGACAGCCGGATGGAGTCTCACGTTGCAAGCCAGCGAGTGTCGTGAGGGCACAAGGTACTGGCCCGGCATGGCGTTTGCTTCGAGTTCCGCGAATGATAAACCAAGCCTTGCCGGGCCACATTCTTGCTTCTATAACATCCCCGTGAAAGTTAATCCTGGCCTGTGGGAACGATGACGTTCAGCATCTTGCCCTTGCGGTTGTTGCGCTTAATTTGCTTCGGTGTGGCTGCGGGCAGTCTGCTCGCGGGGCTGCAGCCGGCCCAGGCAGAGCCTGCTTCCGGTACATCGTCCGCTTCTCCCGTTATCCAGCCAAATGCCCAGCAAAGCCGCGCGGCTCCGAAGCGGCGCAAAGGGAAAGAGGGCAGCGACGAAGCCAAGATCGACGCCGGCCAGGCGCGGGAGCTGTATATCCGGCGCAAGCTCCGGCTTGAGCAAATCCAAGCCGAGCAAAAAGAAATATCGAAGGACCAGCGCACGCTCGCCGCCAATCGCGCCCGGATGCATGCGAGACTTATCGAAACGGCCCGCGCGCTCCGGCTCTCGGAGAAGCGGCTGACTGAAATCGAGGAGCGCCTCGCTCAAACGCGTGCCAAGGTGAAGGAGGAGCGCGAGAAACTCGACGATAAGAGCGCGCAGATGTCCGCATTGTTTGTGCTTATGCAGGGCATGAGCAGGCAGCCGCCGCCGGTCATGATTACGCACAGCAAGGATGCGCTCAAGATGATCCGCAGCGGCATGGTTCTCGCTGCCTTCTATGCAGATGTGGAAAAACTCGCGTCGCAATTAGCGACGGAGGTTGAACGGCTGGACCAAGCTCAGCGGGAGGCCGAGCAGCAGGAGCAGCGCCGAAAATCCGAGCAGGCCCAAAACAGCCGTCTAAAAGCGCAGATCGATTTACTGCTTGTCGAGAACCGCGAGCAGCTTGAACTCGCCTCGGAGAACTTGGAAAACCTGAAAAACGCGAATCAAATAAATTTGACAGGCCTTAAAAGCCTAGAGGAGATGCTTCCCGCGCTGGACGCGGCGGCGGGCAAGAAAGCTAAGTCCGCACTTGGCGGCGGCGAAGTAAATAGCACTGGGGACGACGCGTCTGCTCCCGCCAAGTTTGCGTCGCTGCAGTTAGGCCGTTTGGAGCCTTCCATTCCATTTGCAAATTCTCAAGGACTTCTTCCTATGCCTGCACAGGGAAGGATGCTCGTCAAGTTCGGGCAAGCAGACACTGAGGGTGCGGCATCCAAGGGCATTCACATTGAGACGCGGCCTGGAGCGCAGGTCGTTTCTCCTTGCGATGGCTCTATCTTATATGCGGGACCGTTCCGGTCTTACGGTCAACTCTTGATTATCGACCCCGGTGGAGGATATCATGTCGTGATAGCAGGTATGGACCGGACTCAAGTCACGCGAGGTCAAGCCGTTCTTGCAGGGGAACCCATAGCAACGATGGGCGCGGACCCAAGGTCTAGCGAAAAGCCATCCGCCCGCCCAATTCTCTACGTGGAATTTCGTAGAGATCAGCAATCGATCGATCCCGCGCCATGGTGGTCAGCGGGAGGAAAAGGTTAGAGATAAATGCGCAAATCGGAACTCGCGCTTGGTGCCTTCCTTATCATGCTGGTATGCGGTACCAGCGTTTTTATATTGCATTCCACGCGCCGGGATCAGGCCATTGCGGCAAACGCCGACATTTATAAGCAACTCGACCTTTTTGGAGAAGTGCTGGAACGGGTCAGGTCCGAATACGTCGAAAAGCCCGACGATACCAAACTTATAGAGAATGCGATTAACGGAATGCTCCAGGGGCTCGATCCGCATTCGAGCTACCTCACGCCAAAAGAGTTTCAGGACATGCAGCTCCAGACTCGCGGCGAGTTCGGCGGGCTTGGCATCGAAGTGACCATGGAAGACGGCGTCGTGAAGGTGATCGCACCGATCGACAATACGCCGGCAGACCGGGCGGGTGTGCTTGCGGGCGACTACATCACCCATTTGGATGGAGAGTCCATACAAGGGCTGACGCTTAATGAGGCCGTTGAGAAGATGCGCGGTCCGGTGGATTCGCCCATCACGCTCACGATCCTGCGGAAGGGCGTTCCCAACCCCATCCAAACCAGGGTAGTCCGCGATATCGTTCGCATCAATCCTGTCAAATATAGTGCGGAAGGCGACGTCGGCTGGATCAAGATCAAGACGTTCCAGAGCGAGCACACATACGAGTATATGAAGACGGCTGTAGACGACCTCAAAAAAGCGATCGGTCCGAAGCTTAAAGGCTACGTCATCGACCTGCGAAATAATCCTGGCGGCTTGCTCGATCAGGCGATCGCGGTCTCCGATGCGTTCCTGGACAAAGGTGCGATTGTTTTGACGAAGGGCCGCAACGCCAGCGAGAGCAGCCGGGCCAACGCAAAACCAGGCGATATCACCGAGGGCAAACCTCTCGTCGTCCTCATCAATGGCGGCTCCGCGTCGGCGTCCGAAATCGTTGCCGGTGCACTTCAAGATCACAAGCGCGCCTCGGTTGTGGGCACGCGATCCTTTGGCAAGGGATCGGTGCAGACGATGATTCCGCTCGGCGCCAATGGGGGGCTGCGCTTAACGACGGCCCGCTATTACACGCCATCGGGCCGGTCGATCCAGGCAACGGGCATCGGCCCTGATTACGTCGTCGAACCGGAGCTTCCTGCGGAGTTGAAGGCGCAAATGACTGCGTTTGCGCCGAAGGGCGAGGCAAGCCTGCGCGGTCACTTGAAAAACGACAGCGCGCCCGAGGCAACCGGAAGCGTATCCTATGTTCCCAAGGACAAGGATAAGGACGTGCAGCTGAAAGCGGCTATCGATCTTCTTCACGGGAAGAAAATCGAAACCGAAAAGAAGGTTGAAAACGCGGCAGCTCCTGCCGCACCGGCGGCCGTGCCGAATTAGGCACGACCCGCCGCATTGTGACAAAAGAACAAAAAGGTTCATGCCGGCAGCATGAACCTTTTTAGTTTTGCGGAAGGAGTTGGAAAATGAGGGTGCTGCTTATAGCCGCAGGGTTATTTTTCTCCATTTGTGGAGCCTTGCTGATCTACCTCGCCGCCTCGGGTGCCGGGCACGAATACGACCTCAAGCTCGTTCTTCCGATCGACGCGCGCCAAATGCCAGCACCCGTCGCCGCTCCCGAGGTTGTCTCGCAGGCCGCGGATGCGGAGCCATCGAATGTAGTAAAGGGTGGACGAGCCGAGGCTGGCCAGCTGCCCGCCACGCCGGACAGGCCGCCCGTCCGGTTCGAAGCCCGCTCTGGCTCCGCTTCAGAGGCGCCCTTGCGGGAGTAGGGCCCCGCATGGCTGCCTGCATTACGGCAACCGGCATGGCGGCCGAATCCGCTTCGCGATCGTAAGCTATTATTATGAACAAGGATTTTGTCATGCCGTTGAAGGATCTCAACTCGCTGCCTTACCGGCCTTGTGCCGGAATCGTGCTCCTTAATGCGGAAGGCCGGATTTGGGTCGGGCGGCGTTTTGACGATCTCGTTCAACAAGAGGCCGAGAGGCGCTGGCAGATGCCGCAGGGCGGCATCGACGAGCACGAAGATGCGGAGGCGGCCGCATTGCGGGAACTTTACGAGGAGACCGGCGTCCGCAGCGTAGAGATCCTCGCCGTGTCGCAGGAGTGGATCTATTATGATCTTCCCCCCGAGGCCGTCGGCATCGCTCTGAAAGGAAAATACCGCGGGCAACGGCAGAAATGGTTCGCAATGCGATTTACCGGCGACGAGGGCGAGATCGATCTCCGGGCCGCCGGTCACAAGCCGGAATTCGATGCGTGGCGCTGGGCAACAACGAGTGAGGTGCTGGAACTGATCGTCGGGTTCAAGCGCCCTGCCTACGAAACCGTTCTTGCCGAGTTTGCACACCTCGCGAATTAATGCGGCGCGAAGCCAGACTTTAATGGCAAAAACGCCCGCGCTGGGTTGCATTGCCTTATCGGGCTATGCTAGAAGCCGCTCCAGGCATACGCCGGACTGCAATCCGGAAATTCGAAGCTTTATTTGGGGGCACGCTAGGGCGCTGCAGCGTTCCGGCTGCTTTAAATACTCTTGGAGAGGTCGGCTTGGCGCGCGGTGGTGAATTATCGACGGTGGCGGAGCGCTACGCGGGTGCGCTTTTCGAGCTTGCCAAGGCAAATAACGAAGTCGAAAAGGCCGAGCGCTCGCTCGACCGGTTTCTCGATACGCTGCGCAACAGCGCCGATCTTCAACGCTTCGTCCTAAGCCCGGTCTTTTCGAGCGGCGATCAGCAACAGGGCCTAGCTGCGGTTTTGAAGGCGGCGGGAATCGCCGGGCTTGTACGCGACTTTCTCCTTGTGCTCACTAGGAACCGCCGGTTATTTGCTGTCGAGAGCGTTATCAAGTCCTTCAAGGCGCTGTCCGCAAAAGAGCGCGGCGAAGTCGAAGCTGAAATTATTTCAGCATTCCCCTTGTCAAGGGCTCAATCGCAGGATCTGATCGATGCGCTGCGGCAGAAATTGGGAAAGAGCCCGAAGCTCACCGTTACTGTCGATCCAAAACTGCTTGGCGGTCTGATCGTGAAGGTTGGCAGCCAGATGATCGATACATCTTTGCGCACAAAACTCAAAAACCTAGAAAAGGCGATGAAAGAGGCCAGCTGATGGAGCTCATGGAAATCCGCCCGTCCGAAATCTCCTCGATCCTCAAAGAGCAGATCAAGAATTTCGGTCAGGAAGCAGAAGTATCGGAGATCGGGCAAGTGCTCTCCGTGGGAGACGGTATCGCTCGCGTTTATGGTCTCGACAATGTCCAAGCCGGTGAAATGGTCGAATTTCCCGGCGCCATCCGCGGCATGGCACTGAACCTCGAAGCAGATAATGTTGGCGTCGTTATTTTCGGCGAGGACAGATCTATTAAAGAGGGCGACACCGTCAAGCGGACGGGCGCCATCGTGGAAGTGCCGGTCGGAAAGGGGCTTCTCGGACGGGTCGTCGACGGTCTCGGCAATCCGATTGACGGCAAAGGCCCGGTCCAGAGCGAAGTAAGAAAGCGCGTCGACGTGAAGGCCCCGGGCATTCTGCCGCGCGAAAGCGTGAAGGAGCCGATGCAAACCGGTCTCAAGGCCATCGACGCCTTGATCCCGATTGGACGCGGACAGCGCGAGCTTATCATCGGCGACCGTCAAACCGGCAAAACGGCCGTCGCTCTCGATACGATCCTCAATCAGAAATCGGTCAATGCCACGGGCGACGAGAGTCAGAAGCTCTATTGCATTTATGTGGCTGTCGGCCAAAAGCGCTCGACGGTTGCGCAGTTCGTCAAAGTCCTCGAAGAGAACGGCGCTCTCGAATATTCGATCGTCGTCGCGGCTACGGCTTCCGATCCCGCTCCCATGCAGTTCATCGCCCCTTACACGGGTTGCACGATGGGCGAGTACTTCCGCGACAACGGCATGCACGCGCTCATCATCTATGACGACCTATCGAAGCAGGCCGTTGCCTACCGCCAGATGTCTTTGCTGCTTCGCCGTCCGCCCGGACGCGAGGCCTATCCCGGTGACGTGTTTTACTTGCATTCCCGGCTCCTCGAGCGGGCCGCAAAGCTCAACAGCGATCACGGTTCAGGTTCGCTAACCGCGCTACCGGTTGTGGAAACGCAGGCGAACGATGTGTCGGCCTATATTCCAACGAATGTGATCTCGATCACCGACGGCCAGATCTTCCTTGAGACCGACCTGTTCTATCAAGGCATCCGGCCTGCGGTGAACGTCGGTATCTCGGTATCGCGCGTGGGCTCCTCGGCGCAGGTGAAAGCCATGAAGCAGGTTGCGGGCGCCATCAAAGGCGAGCTTGCACAATACCGCGAAATGGCCGCGTTCGCACAGTTCGGTTCGGATCTCGACGCCGCAACGCAGAAGCTTTTGGCCCGCGGTTCGCGTCTGACCGAGCTTTTGAAACAGCCGCAATTCTCGCCTTTGAAGGTCGAGGAGCAGGTGGTGGTGATCTATGCCGGCACGCGCGGCTTCCTCGATGGGATTCCGGTTGCGAGTGTGAGCGAGTTCGAGCGTGAATTCCTCGCGATCATGCGGAACGAGCACAAGGATGTCTTAGACGCGATCCGCACGTCAAAGCAGCTCACGCCGGAGACCGAGCAGAAGCTCAAGGCGATCCTTGAGCCATTCGCCAAGCGGTTCGCGGCGTAACCTCAGGCTGCGGAGAGACAAATGGCCAGCCTGAAGGACCTTCGAGGACGCATCTCGTCGGTGAAAGCGACGCGGAAAATTACGAAGGCCATGCAAATGGTGGCTGCCGCGAAGCTTCGCCGTGCGCAGGATCAAGCCGAAGCCGCGCGCCCTTACGCCGAGCGGCTTGAAAAGATATTGGCCCGTGGAGCGCGCGTGGCTCGCTCCTCCGCCTTGTCTCCGCTACTCACAGGGACAGGGAGCGATCAAACGCATCTGGTGATTGCCGCAACGGGCGAGCGGGGGCTTGCCGGCGCGTTTAATTCCAATATCGCACGCATGGCGCGCGATCACGTCCGCCGTTTGCAGATGGACGGCAAGACGGTCAAGATCATGACGATTGGCCGCAAAGGCGCCGATCTGCTGCGGCGCGACTTTGCCAAGATCATGATTGACCACGTGGATTTGAGAAGCGTGCGCCAGCTCGGCTACGTTAACGCGCTGGATATCGCTCAGCGCATTACGAAGCGCTTCGAGGACGGCGAGTTCGATGTAGCCACTCTCTTCTTCTCGCAGTTCGTCAATATCATCACGCAAAAGCCGCGCTCAGCGCAGCTCATTCCCGTGCAGGTCTCCGACGAGCCGGAAGTGCCAGGCGGAGCCGGTTTCTACGAATTCGAGCCTGACGAGAAAGATATCCTGCGCGATCTTCTTCCGAGAAATCTTGCCACGCAAATCTTCCGTGCGCTTCTCGAAAATAACGCCGGGTTCTACGCCTCGCAGATGACAGCCATGGACAATGCGACGCGTAATGCGGGCGACATGATCGACAAACTGACGCTGAAATATAACCGTTCGCGGCAGGCTCAGATTACAAAAGAACTGATAGAAATCATCTCGGGAGCGGAGGCTGTATAGGCTCGCGAGGCCTAAGCGCGAGCGAGTAAAGCCGCATCATGAAGAAGATCGAGACCATATGGCCTCATCCCGCTGCTGCTTGTGCAATGTGGGTCGAGCTTTGGACGGCATGGAGCACAACGTGGCTTTGGTGGATGCGCCAGCCGATTCGGCTAGACCTGGACAAGGCCGGGAAGGGAAGGCCCGACGCTGAAGTGAAGGCGCCAGAAGCGCAACCCATCCTTTTAACCAGCGGAGCCGCTCCAGCTTCCCATGTGAATGGCTCTTCGGGCGCCGGCTTGCGGGGCGGTGGCGGAGACGGCACCGTGCTCGCCACAGGCCGCATGATTGCTGCCGAAACAACAGGGCTGGCCGTAAATGGGCACGCCATAACGAACGGTCATCCCTTTGCGGGGAAACTTCGCGGGCGGCCGGCGATGGAGCCAGAAAAGCAGGTTGAAGCAATTCCCGCTTCGCTTGGCGAGTTCGGACCGGGCGAATTTAGCCCGGCCGGTGGCAGTGCTGCCGAGGGCACGCAGACCAGGCCGCTGCTGGAGTTCGCAGCCGTCGCGCCGGACGAAGCTCAGAGCGAAACGAACGAAGCTCACAGCGGTTCGCCTCCGGAGTTCGCGGCCGTTACGCTGGGCGAGACCCGCAGCGAGCCGTTTCCCGATTTTGAGCCAGGTGCGCCGGATGAAATCCCCGGCAAAACGGACGAGGCTAACAAGGAATTTGCTGCCGGCATGCCGCACGAGGCGAAGAACGGCGAGCCGGCCGCGGAAATGCGGGGGAAGAAGCGCAGGCGCGCTTCGGCCTCCGGCGATGGTCTGTTACCAGCGGTTGTTTTTGGCGACGTTCCATCCTATGCAAGTGAAGCAAGCCATTCGGAAGCGGCCGGCAAAGAGGATGAGGATGGCGAACTGATTACCTCCTTGCTTGCGGCAGGCGCAGATGTCGAGCCGCAGGCCGGAGAAAGCCGCCAAACGCTGAACATCGTCTCCAGGGAAGATGAGGCGCGGGTTACGGGCGGCGAAAGGACCCGCGAGCCGGAACTGGACACTGCGGCCTTGGATAATTCGGAAGGGCGGGAGCCGCCTCAAGTTTTGACGGACTTTGGACAGGTTTTGGGGAAGAGAGAAATGAGCGATAGACGAGTTGGCCGCGTGAGGCAGGTGACAGGAGCTGTTGTCGACGTGCAGTTCGATGGCCCGCTGCCTGCGATCTTGAATGCGCTTGAGACGCAGAACCAGGGTAATCGCCTCGTTCTGGAGGTCGCTCAGCATCTTGGCGAGAGCACCGTCCGCACCATTGCGATGGACACGACCGAAGGTCTCGTGCGGGGTCAAGAAGTCATCGACACGGGCGAGGCGATCACGGTGCCGGTAGGCGATGAGACGCTCGGCCGCATTATCAATGTGATCGGCGAGCCGATCGATGAGGCAGGTCCCGTCAAAACCAATCAGCGCCGGCCGATCCACGCTTCGGCGCCGACATTCGTCGAGCAATCGACCGAGGTCGAGGTGCTCACCACCGGCATCAAAGTCGTGGACCTTCTCGCCCCTTACTCGAAGGGCGGTAAGGTAGGCCTGTTCGGCGGTGCGGGCGTCGGCAAGACCGTGCTCATTCAGGAGCTCATTAACAACATCGCGAAGGGGCACGGCGGCTATTCGGTGTTCGCCGGCGTGGGTGAGCGGACGCGCGAAGGCAACGACCTTTACCACGAGATGATCGAATCCGGCGTGAACAAGGACCCGCGCAAGGATGGATCGGCCGCCGGTTCCAAATGCGCGCTCATTTTCGGTCAGATGAACGAGCCTCCGGGCGCGCGCGCGCGCGTCGGCCTCGCCGGTCTGACCGTTGCCGAATATTTCCGCGATCAAGGCCAGGACGTGCTGTTCTTCGTGGACAACATCTTCCGCTTCACTCAGGCCGGCTCGGAAGTGTCGGCTCTGCTAGGCCGCATCCCCTCGGCCGTGGGCTACCAGCCTACGCTTGCCACCGACATGGGCGCGCTCCAGGAGCGCATCACCTCTACCGCGAAGGGGTCGATCACGTCCGTGCAAGCGATCTACGTGCCTGCCGACGACTTGACCGACCCGGCGCCAGCCACGTCATTCGCCCACTTGGACGCAACCACAGTGCTTTCGCGCTCCATCGCGGAAAAGGGCATTTATCCAGCCGTGGATCCGCTCGACTCGACCAGCCGCGCGCTTGAGCCGCGTATCGTGGGCGAGGAGCATTATCAAGTGGCGCGCCAGGTGCAATCGATCCTGCAGCGCTACAAGGCTTTGCAAGACATCATCGCCATCCTCGGCATGGACGAGCTTTCGGAGGAAGACAAGCGCATCGTGGCCCGCGCGCGCAAGATCGAGCGCTTCCTCTCCCAGCCCTTCCACGTGGCCGAGGTGTTCACCGGCAAGCCGGGCGTTCTCGTCGACGTGAAAGACACCGTAAAAGGCTTCAAGGGCCTTTGCAATGGCGACTACGACCATCTGCCCGAGCAAGCTTTTTACATGGTCGGAACTATCGACGAGGCCATCAAGAAGGCCGAAGAACTCGCCGCCGCGGCATAAAAGCAGCTTTTACGGCCGGGCATAGGCCTGGCCTCAACAGCACCCTATTTTAGCGCCAACGGGCGGATCAGATGGCCGAAACCTTGCACTTTGAACTCGTTACTCCGGAGCGTCAGCTTGTCTCGGCCGATCTCGCGGAAGTCATTATTCCCGCGCAGGAGGGCGACCTTGCTGCGCTGCCAAACCATGCTCTGCTTATCGCGCAAATCCGCCCCGGTATTTTGACCACGCGGGCCCGGACAGGCGAGGAGAAGAAATATTTCCTGCGGGGAGGTTTCGCGGATGTGGGGCCTGCGGAAACCGTGGTGGTCGCAGAATATGCGGTGCCGCTTGATGAGTTTTCTGCCGCGATGCTCACGGACGAGATCGCGCAAGCGCAGCAAGTTTTCGACGAAGCGCGTGACGATGAAAGCCGGTATGCGGCCCATGATCGCCTGGAGCGTTTGCAATCCCTGCAGCCTCGCATTGCCAAATAGAAAGGCGGAGTTTCGCTTGCAACTCAACGCTATCGCGTTCGCTGCGGCGTCACCGTTTGCCGTTATACTAAATCCGGTTGAATGCTTCGCGGCTGTCACCCCGGATAAGCGCTGTCAGCGCTTATCCGGGGTCTTGCAACATTCGAAGCGCCGGTAAAGATCCCGGATACGGCGCGAAGGGCGCCGTTCCGGGATCACAACAAGGCGCCGCGAACTATTCAACCGGATTTGGTATTACTGCATCAGTACTTCAACAAGTTTCGTGTCGCCGGGCGCCACAGTGAAGGCGCCGGCATATTGCCGCTCGCCATGTTGAGCCGCGACACGGTATTCGCCGGCCGCCAGAATATGCGTCGGGAACGCGCCGGCGCTCTCCTTGATGACCTCGCCAGCCGCATTGTATACAATCCAATGCGTATCCGCGGCCGCCTCGCCGCCGGCCCGCTGAACGAGTTTCAACGTGACCTTGCCCGCATCATGGTCGATGCCAGCCTCGGTAATCTTGCCGGGCTCGATCACGATATCGGCTGAAATAGCCGAGTTCGCATCGCCATAGGTGCTGACTATATGGTAGATACCGCTGTTCAACCTCGTGACGATGCCTGGGCGAAGATCGCCGAAGAGCCTTTGGCGATTGCCGAACTGATCCTGGGTATCGGAGAAAAGCTCGAATTTAAGCAGATGCTCGGCCGAGATGGGCGCATGCGCGAGCGTCGCGTTGATCCGCAAGCCGCCGGCGTTGACCACAAAATCCTCCTTCATGGGGTTTTGCGGCCAAACACCGATCTTTTTCGTGAGATTGGCCCGCCCATAGGCAATATTGATCAAATATTCCCCTGGTTTCAGCTCAAGGGTTGGCTGCGGTTCCCGGACCGTTTCAAGAAGCCGGTAATTGCCGTCGCCACCCGGATGGCCTTCGAAGACGCGCCAGGTAATGCCAGAGGTCATTGGCGCGCTGCCTTCGCTCAAATAGGCCGTCAGCGTCACCGGAGCGGGCGGACCTGAGGTTGGCGGCACGGGCCTCGATTGAGGCTCCGCTTCCTCGCCGCCTTGCTCCATCGGTGCCTTGGGACCCTCCCCTTCGATAGGGATATCTTCGCCGTCAACGACGGAGCTTGAGCCCTTCGGGGCTTTGGACGCCGCGTGCGCTCCGCTCCACGGCGACAGGTTGGCTGGAAGGCAAAGCGCCGATGTGGCAAACAGCAGAGCAAGGATGTAGGACGCCATTTTTTTTATGCGCATGAACCGCCCTTCGCCGCTCCCGGAAATCTGTAATGCCGATGCTATGCAAACGAAGCTAGGTCTGAGGTTCGATCAAAATGAGGCGGGTACCCGCTAATCCTCGATCTTCGCTTGCTGGGTCTCGCCGGGAACAACGCGGATCCGGGCACTCTTCCCAGGCGCGGACGCTCCCTGCGGCCTGCATTCCACATCGTAGTCGCCGGCTTTGAGGATGAAACTCACCGACGTTCCGGCGGCGCGGCCGAGCGGTCCTGCACTGCGGTCTGCGTCAGCTTCGTAAACGGCGCATACTCGCGCAGGCTTACCGGCCGGCAGGCTGATTTTCGCTTCCCCAGCGCCTAGAACGACGCTTTGCGAAGCGGTTTGTCCGGCCGCCACCTGCACAGCGCTCTCCACACGCGCATTGCCGTATTCCGTTTCCAGCCGGTAGCTTCCAGCCGGGAGCTGCAAGCGAAGAGATCCGCCCGATATGATCAAGGCAGGCGCTTTTCCCGGACCTGACGCAGCGGCGTGAAGCCTATGCCAAGCCGGCACCGGCTTGGAAGAGCCTTCCACGGCGAAAGTCTTGATTTCCAGAACTCCCACATTGAGTGCCATCCGGACCGCCGAAACCTTTCCCGCCTCAACCTTGACATCGGCATGGAGTTTGGCGAGCCCCGCGATAGCAGCGATCGTGTATTCGCCGGCATTCACGTGAAATACCGCCGGAGCTTCGCTGGATCTGCCAAGCTCCTCCAGAGCGACCGCCGTTTTCCGGCGGTAAAGCACGAAAAAAGCGTCCTCGGCAGGTTGCGAAGCCTGCGCCTGCAAGGCTTCCGCGGCAATGGTTCCGGCATTCAGCGAGATGGTCTTTTCGACTTTGCCTGCGCCGGCCGCGATGAACTCCTCCGCCGAGGCAAAGCCGTAGGCTGCCCGGACCATGTAGCGGCCTTCGCCAAGCTTGAGTTTTGCCTGGCCCCCTCCTCCGGTCCAGCTTGGCGCCTCCGCCACGCGCAGCTGACCGGTTGGGGTCGTGTTGATCTTGTAAATCTCCCACGTTACCCCGGCATCGAGGGGAGGCATACCGCTCGCAAGCACAAAGGAAAGAAACGTATTGGCATCGGGCTGCTGCTGTTCGCGGACAGCGGGATTTTGCAAGGCCGGCGCGGAAGGCGCGGCCGTGACCGTTTCCGTGCTGTCGCCGGCTGAAGTCTTCCCAGCGCCGGCCGGAGCGCCTGGAGCCTCCGATGGCCGGACCAGAGCTTTCACCGGTTGCGCGTTCGGGGCGATATCGAGGGACTGACGCAGGACCCGGTTGAGATCGGCCGCGGATTTGACCGCGGTGAACCCGCCTCCCATGGCTTTCGCGGCGCAGGTGAAATTGGCCGCTGCCTGCTCGCTCATGCCGGCGGCGAGCACTGTCAGCTTTGCATTGGGGTACACGTCATGAAGCCGTTTCGCCTCGCCGCAGATATCGCCGGTGCAATCGTCGCCCGTGCCCGCAATGATGACGGCCGCCACGGCGGCGTCCTTGGGCTCTCCCTGCGATGCGAGCGCGGCCTGCAAAGTCCCAAACACAGGGGCACGGGCCGCCCTTGGCTGCACCGGACTCAGCGCCTTGTCCAGCGCACCGGCAGCGGTTTCAACCGGCTGAGTGTGGACAAGCTCACCCCTGTCCTCGCATTTCCTGGAGGGATTTGTCCCAAATGCCCAAGCGGCGAACAAAGCCTTGGGATCCATCCGGGCCGCGGCGGCGGAGACGGCACCTTTCATCACGTCGATTTTCCGCTGCTGGCCGAGATGAGCGCTCATTTGAGCTGTGGCATCGAGAATAAGGATCGTCCTGGTCTCGCCTGCGGTGCAGTCTAATGCCGGCAAACATAGAACGAACCAGCCGAAAGAGACTTTAAGGACTGTCCGCATTGCCGCTCCCCTTCACGTCCTTGGACCTCGCCGGGTTTAAGATGGCCGGCAAGCTCCGTCAACCGCACCGCTTAACGTCTCAAAACCTGAATTGCTCCGCAAGGATGCGCTCCTCAAGCGCATGGCCCGGATCGAACAGCAGTTGAAGGCCGATGCCGCGCTCTTCGCTGACGGAGACCGAAAGCACATCGCGGAATTCGGTGTGATCGGCAACGGCGCTGACCGGGCGCTTGTCCGCTTCCAAAACCTCAATCTTGACACGCGCCTCGTTCGGCAGCAACGCGCCGCGCCATCGCCTGGGCCGGAAAGGGCTGATTGGCGTCAGGGCGAGAAGCGGAGCCTTCAACGGAAGAATCGGACCGCCCGCCGAAAGATTATAGGCCGTGCTTCCGGCGGGCGTGGCGACAAGGATGCCGTCGCACATCAGCTCGCTCAGCCATTCCTTCCCATCGACCGAGATGGAGAACCGGGCACTCTGCGCTGTTTGCCGGAAGAGATGCACCTCGTTGATCGCAAGCGCCTCCAGCGTCTGCCCCGCCGCGCTCTGCGCTACCATCTTAAGGGGATGGATAACGTTCAGCTTGGCGCCCGCCACCCGTTCCAGAAGGCGATCTTCCCGATACTCGTTCATGAGAAAGCCTACGGACCCTCTATGCATGCCATAGATTGGGATGCCGTTTCCCATGAAGCGGTGCAGCGTTTGCAGCATGAGGCCATCGCCGCCGAGAGCGACGATGACGCCGGCAGTTTCCGGCTCGACGCCGCCATAGCGCAGGGCGAGGCGATTCAGAGCCTCCTGTGCCTCGGGAGCGGGGCTTGCAACGAACCCCAGGCGAACCTTACCGGCGGGGACAGCGGCCCCGGATTCAACCGCGCTCACCTCCGGCATGCGGGCACGGGGGCGGCTGGAATCGAATAGAATCGAGAGCTCGTGTGAGGCATTGGAGAGGAAGCCATGGATGAAGCCGCCGGAATGGTCGCTATTTATACCACATTTCCCACTGAAAACGATGCAAGGAAAGTGGGCGGTGAACTTGTAGAGGAAAAGCTTGCTGCGTGCGTCAATATTTTTCCAGGCATGCTGTCGGTCTATCGCTGGCAGGGCGCCGTGGAAACCGGGACCGAAGCCGCCATGCTCGTCAAGACAAGAAAAGACTTGGCGGAGCAAGTGCTTGCGGCGCTGGCAGCCCGTCACCCTTATACCGTCCCCGCCCTCATCGTTTTCGAACCCCGCCACGTCGCGGCATCTTACCTCGAATGGCTCTGCAGCGAAACGGCGGCCCAGCCCTAGCCTCTTTCTGGCGAAAATAAGGCGGCTGCAACCGGGCCGTGAGGCATTTTGGCCACGGCACTCGATGTGTCGCGGTGGATAACTCAATTTTCACAAGGACTTAAGGGCTGAATCAATAGACTTGCATTCATAGGGGTTCGCAATCATCTTAGTAGCACAAGCGGGGAGTGAGTCATGGGCAGGCAAATCAAGTTGAGGGAGGCGGCACTGGCGTGTAGCATCGCCTTGCCGCTTGTCCTGCAGGTGACGGGAGCGATGGCTTTCTCCACAGAGCCGGTTGCGCCGCCACAGACTAGCACACAGTCATCGCCACTTTCGCCCTTCGGGCAGCCATTGGCGGTGCCGGGGAAGACGCCCGAGGCAAGTATCGCCGATCCCCTCGCTTTGACTGGTAAGTCGAGCGGGACTGAGGTCACGATTCCGGGCATCGGCTCTGTCGGAACCTTGCCGAAGCTCGATTTCGGCCTTGAGCTCCTGTACGGTCCGAAAGGCTACCCGGACACGCTCCAGCTCGATCAACACAGCCTCGATCAGCATGCGCCCGATGAAGGCATGCAGATCAAGGGCACGCTAAGCCACAAATTCTGATAGTTTGGCAGCGCGTACTGCCCAATGAGCATCCGCTCAAATCCAAAACTCTATAATGTGCTCGGCGCAGCGGCCGTGCACGTTTTTACCGCAACTGGCGCGGTGCTCGGGCTATTGGCCCTTCTTGCGGCAGCCGAGGGCAGGTGGGCGGATGCTTTCGTATGGCTCGGCGTGGCATTGATCGTCGATGGGGCCGACGGTCCCTTGGCCCGGCGGCTTGAGGTGAAGCGGGTCTTGTCCCGCTTTTCCGGCGAGGATCTGGATAAGATCATCGACTATGTGACCTATGTCACCGTCCCAGCCTTCATCGTTGCACGCGCATCGATCGTGCCGGAGGGGCTGCGGCTCATCCTCGCCGCAACGATGATGATGGTCTCCCTCTATCATTTCTCGGATAAGAACAGCAAAACCGCCGCCGGCTACTTCGTGGGTTTTCCCGCCGTCTGGAATGCCATAGTCCTCTACTGCTTCGTCCTTGGCATGGACCCTGCGCTATCCGCAGCCCTTATCGGGCTCTGCGCAATTCTCACGTTCGTACCCTTCCGCTACGTGCATCCGCTCCGCGTAAAGCGGTTGCGGGCGCTCACACTTCTCATCGTTTTTGCTTGGGGCGCCGCTGCGGTCTCCGCGGTTAGCCATGGCTTTCCCGGAACATTGGCCGAACGGGTTATATTCGTGCTGACAGCGGCCTACATAGTGGCCTTCGGCTTAAGCGCAGCCAGCGAACGCGACAGAATCCAGCATCGTTATCCAACGGAATGACCGGCCGCCGTCAGGCCGAAGCAGGGTCCCGGCAGGTTTTTCATGGAACTATTTCTCGATCCCGCAGCGTGGGCAAGCCTCGTGACGCTCACGAGCCTGGAGATTGTGCTCGGTGTCGATAATGTCGTCGTCCTGGCGATTCTCACAACTTCGCTTCCCAAGCAGGAAGCCCGGCGGGCAAGAAGTGCAGGACTCGGCCTGGCACTTGCGCTCCGCCTTCTTCTCCTCTCCGCCATCACTTGGATCACGCGGTTAACCGCTCCGCTTTTCAACGCCGCCGGGGTGGATTTTTCCTGGCGTAGCCTGATCCTCATCGCCGGCGGGCTTTTCCTCATGGTCAAGGCCATCCAGGAGATCCATGCCGATATCGAAAACGATTCGGACGGCGCGCGGCCGGCTCTGGCGCGCAAAGGCCGGTTCGCCGCAATAATTCTGAAAATTGCGGTGATGGATTTGATCTTCTCGCTGGATTCCATCGTAACCGCGGTTGGCTTGGCGCGCGACATCGAGATCATGGCAGCGGCGATCTGCATCGCGGTTGGAATTATGTACTTTGCGGCCAGTGTCACCGGAGAATTCATCGAGCGGCACCCTACCGTGAAGATGCTCGCCTTGTGCTTCCTCATGCTTATCGGCGTCGTCCTCGTTGCCGACGGTCTCGGCACGCATATCCCGCGCGTTTATATCTACTTCGCCATGGCATTCGCGGGCCTCGTCGAATCCTTGAACATTTGGGTAAAAGCCGCAGCAAACCGCCGCACGGCGCAAGCGCCGGGTGCTCCCGGCACAGGCTCAAAGGGGGGACGTCCGGCTCTCAGGCTATTGAAGGGCTCCCCCGCTGGGAGCGCGCCCCTCGTGAAAGCGTCTTGGCAGCCAGCTCCGCCCACCGAACCCAAAAAAGCGCGAATAAAAAAGAAAAGAAGGAGATGAAGGCCGCCATTGAGGCCCTCTTGTTAACATAAATCGCGCGATCCCTCGGGCTTGGCCCTGATTTCGTCCATAAGCGGCATTAGCGAGTGCTCGCCGGCAACATCTATCGGAAGGATTCTCATGCGCGGCCTGATCGTGTTGGCTCTGGCGGTGTTTTGGTTCGCGGGCTTCACCGCGAACTGCACAGCGGAAGAGGTCTCGCTCGAATATCTCGGTCTTGAGGTTTCCGCGAACCTCGAATTGGCAGCGGGCAAATCGCTGAAGAACGAAACCACGGTTCTGCTCGTGCACGACACGCAGGGGCACGGCCGGATGGAGCTTATGGCCGCGCTTCAAGACGGGCTTCGCGATTTTGGCATAAACTCGCTCGCGATCACGCTTGGGCTTGGTCTCGACAAGCGTCACGGCATGTTCGATTGCTCGATGGAGCAGGATCACCGGCATGAGGACGCCGTCGACGAGATTGCGGCCTGGGTACGCTGGCTCAAGGAAAAAGGAGCGCAGTCGATCGTCGTTGCCGGTCATGGCCGGGGCGCGAATCAAGTTGCGCTTTATGCCATCAACCGGATTGACAAGGCGGTAAAGCGTGTGGTGCTGGTCGCGCCGCTTATGCAGACCCCGGAGAAGGCGGAGGAGGAATATAGAGCGCGCTTCGGAAGGCCGTTGCTCCCTGAGCTTGCCAAGGCCGAGGAACTTGTCGCGCGCGAGGAAGACAACCAGCTTCTGGAAGTTCCCGGTTTCTTGAATTGCCAGCATGCGCAGGTAACCGCGGGTGCGTTTGCGAACTATTACGGCGCCAATGCAAAGTTCCAAACGACGAACCTCTTGCAAAGCATCAAGGTTCCCGTTCTCATTGCCGTGGGAGATGCCGATCCAGGCCTGAACGGCATACAGGCGGCAGAGCCGGATTTTGCCGCGCTCAAGACCGTGACCCTTGCTGTCATCCCTGGCGCGGATCAGGACTTTCGCGACGTGGGTGCGGACGAACTTGCGAAAAAGATAAAAGAGTTTATTACTCATCGCGCGCAGGGGTAATACGGAATCCCGTTGAATGATTCACCCGCCGGTGTCATCCCGGAACTTGATTACCCCGATGTTTCCGCTTGGGACTATAAAGCCCCCTCACCCCAGCCCTCTCCCGGCAAGCTCGCCTTGGCGAGCTTGCAACCAGGAATGCCCGAAACCGCGAGCGGATTCGGGCGGGAGAGGGACAGGGTGAGGGGTAAGCCACACATGATTCGGGTTGATATGTGACTTCGATAGCTATGCGGAAACATCGGGGTAATTCAGTTCCGGAAATGCCGGAGGCGTGCGTACCGATTGTAGGTAATGGCGATTGCGGGGGTAGGATAATGATTGCCGACGAGCATAGTGCCGCTGGTTCCACCGAACCTGGCAAGAGCACTTTTTCGACCGTAAACCCAAGCGGAATTCCAGATTTCAGTGGCAAGACATGCTTTGTCATCATGCCATATGGAAAAATTGGGGAGCCGGTTCCGGGTTTTGAGCAGGATGAACGCGCGTACTTCGATAGCGTCTATGAGTTCATCTGCGAAACTGTCGAGGGGCTCAAAATAAAACCCTTACGCTCGGATCGAACTCCAGAAGCGGCTCCCATCCATTCGAAAATGCTGACGGACATCATTGATGCCGATCTTGCGATTGTCGACATCACGAACCGCAATCCAAACGTCTTCTATGAACTTGGGGTTCGGCACACGGCGCGCCGTAGTACGACACTATTGATTGGCTCCGCGGATACCAAACCCCCGTTCAATATCACCGGTATCCGCGTCATCTCCTACGATCTAGCATCGCTAGAAAGCCGCGCTGCGTCGGAGAAGAAGCTGCGGGATGCGATCGTCGCGAACTTGTCCTCGCGAGTTACCGACAGCCTCGTGCATGCCCTCCTCCCCGGTCTCAACCTGTCTCGTCCTCAACAGCGGTTAAGGGACCAACCCGAAGCACTCGATGTAACTCTCCAACTGGTTGACGGCAAGCTGGTGCCGGCACCCGCACCGGACCGGACGGCGTCCGCAAAAGGATCTCATCCCTTCCCGAAAACCTTCACATTGGGCGTTATCAAAGGCAATCTGGTCGATGTCGATACGGTCGACGTATGGGTGAATCCTGAGAGCACGCGCATGGAGATGGCGCGGGTGCATGACGATTCCGTATCGGCATTCATACGTTACTACGGCGCAAGGAAGGACGCCCAGGGCAACGTCAAAAGAGACCGCGTCTACGAGGAGTTGCGGAACAGGGTCGGCGCAGCGATCTGTGAGGCCGGCTGGGTGATTGCCACCCGGCCCGGCGACCTTAGGCGATTCAATGTCAGGGCCATATTCCACGTGGCTGCCCAGCATGGCGAACCGTGTAACGGCTACCATACCATCAAGACTTATTCCGCAGTCGTTTCAAACGCTTTGGACAAGATGGATGAGTTGAATGCCAACCGGTTGCGCCGCTGGCTCCATCTCGGCAGTTTGAAGCCGCTGCGATCCATCATCTTTCCGCTGCTCGGCACCCGGGCCCGGGACTTGGACGCTATGGAGGTTACTGAGAGCCTGATCCGCGAGGCGCGGAAATATTTGGCTCTTTGGCCAGAGACTCAGATCAGGTCAGTATACTTTCTAGCCTATACACAACGAGATCTTGAACTGTGTGAGGCAGCCTTTCAAAGACTTGGAATTCCTCTGTGACGCTCCTTTCAAGGGATTGGCAGGGTCGATCCGCACCTGTGCTTCAGCGCCCGTCATCCCGGAACGGCGCTCGCGCCGTATCCGGGATCGTAGCAGGCGCCGGCATTTGCAAAGATCCCGGATAATGCCTGCGGCATTTCCGGGATGACACCGGTGGGTGAAGCAATCGAACGGGTTCCGTATCAGAATCGGCCGAACCTCAAACCGGGACACCACCCCATGGCCCTTCCGGCGCGCGCCGTTACCGGGTTCCGTTCCAGCGCCGGTCCTGCTAAAAGCGGCTCTTCACTAAACGCGCGCATGGGCGCGAAGGGAGCCGCACTTGCTGGGACGCTTATCGAACACGGCGCTCGAAACCTGGGCGCGCGCTCAGGACGCGGCCGCGCAGCTGCTCACGCCCGCGGTCCGGCTCGGCGTGACCGGGCTCTCGCGCTCCGGCAAAACCGTGTTCATCACCTCGCTCGTGCATAATCTCCTCGCCGGAAACGCGCTGCCCTTTTTCGAGCCGCTCGCACAAGGGCGCGTCCTTCGCGCCTATCTGGAACCGCAGCCGCACGACGCGGTGCCCCGCTTCGATTACGAGGGTAATCTCGCCAAGCTCACCGGCGCCGAGCCGGCTTGGCCCGAGGGCACGCGGCAGATCAGCGAGCTTAGGCTCACCATCGAATACGAGCCCGCTGCCGCGGTATGGCGCGCGCTCGGCACCGGAACGCTGCATCTCGACATCGTCGATTATCCGGGCGAATGGCTTCTCGACCTTCCGCTCCTCGATTTGAGCTACGAGGAATGGTCGAGGCAGGCCACGGCTCTCGCGCGCGAAGCGGCGCGCGCTCCCGCCGCCGGAGATTGGCTCGCCTTCCTCGCGGCAACGGACGCGCTCGCCCCCCAGGACGAGCAAACCGCGCAGAAGGGCGCGGACCTCTTCACCCAATATTTGCGCAAATGCCGCGCCGAAGCGCTGTCGCTTTCGAGCCTGCCGCCTGGGCGCTTTTTGATGCCGGGCGATATGGCGGGCTCACCGGCCTTCACATTCTTCCCGCTCGATACGCCGGCCGGAGCGCCGGCACCTAGCGGAAGTCTTTGGGCGATGATGGCGCGCCGGTATCAGTCCTATAAAACCCATGTGGTTCAGCCCTTCTTCCGGGACCATTTCGCGCGCCTCGACCGGCAGATCGTGCTCGCCGACGTGCTCGCCGCCATCAATGCCGGCCCCGACGCGGTCGCCGATCTGGAACGCGCGCTGACCGATATTCTGCGCTGTTTCCGTCAAGGCCAGAACGGCTGGCTGTCTTTGCTTGGCGGCCGGCGCATCGACCGGATCGTGTTCGCGGCGGCCAAGGCCGATCATTTGCATCATGCCAATCACGACCGGCTGGAGGCGATTTTGCGCCTGATCGCGGCCAAAAGCATCGAGCGCGCGTCTTTCGTGGGCGCCGAAGTGCGCGCCTTCGCGCTCGCGAGCGTGCGCGCGACGCGTGAGGCACAAGCGCGTCTCGGCGGCGAGACCCTGCCGTGCATTGCCGGCACGCCGCTCAAAGGCGAGCGCCTTGGCGAGCGCCTTTTTTCGGGCGCCGAGGAGCTTGCGATTTTTCCCGGCGATCTGCCGGACGATCCTGCGCTCGCAATCTCGCGCGAGTGGCTTGGCACGGGCCGGGCGCCCGCGCACTTTGTACGCTTCCGCCCGCCAAAACAGGAAGCGCCGGAGTTTGGGCGAAGCGCGGTGCTTCCCCATATCAGGCTCGACCGCGCGTTGAACTTTCTTATTGGCGATAAATTGGCATGAGCGGCACCCCTCAAAATCGCGCACCGGCCGCGTTCAGCCTGGACGATCCGGGCCTCAAGATTGAGGCGCCCATCGAGCAGCCCCTCGCCGCCGAGCCGCTCGCCCTGCCGCCGCCATCGAGCGAAAGCCGCCGCGGCTGGGGCGCGGTGTTCTGGAGCGCGGCTGGCGGGCTTCTGGTTTTGTGGGCCCTGATTTGGATGCAGCAGACGGTGCTGACGCTGCTGTCGCGCAGCGATTGGCTCGGCTGGGCTGCGACCGTCCTGTTCGTGGTTGCGGGTTTTGCTTTCGTCATGATCGCAGCGCGCGAGGTTGCCGGGCTTTTGCGCCTTTCGGCGGTCACGGCACTTCGCAAGCGCGCGGAAGCTGCGCTGGGCGCCGAGGACGTTCGGGAGGCCCGTAGCGCCGCGGCGGCGATGCGCGCGATGTTTAAAGACCGCCGCGAGCTTGCCGAGGGCGTTTACCGGTTGAAGCAGCATCAGCGCGATATTCTGGACGCCCGGCAAGTGCTGACGCTCGCCGAGCGCGAGCTGCTCCTGCCGCTCGACCGGCTGGCCCGCAGCGCCATCGGCTCGTCCGGCCGGCGGGTCTCGGTGGTGACCTCGCTCAGCCCGGCCGCAATCGTCCCCGTCGCTTTCGTGGCTTACGAGAATTTCCGCATGCTGCGCAGCCTCGCGGAGATTTATGGCGGCAGGCCGGGCTTGTTCGCGATCCTTAAGCTGCTGCGGCTCATTGCAGGCCACCTCGCCGTCACCGGCGGCATCGCGTTCACGGACGACCTCTTGCAGCAATTCATCGGCCACGGCCTGACCGCACGGCTTTCCCGCCGGCTAGGGGAAGGGCTCGTCAACGGGGGCTTTACGATCCGCATCGGCATCGCCGCGGTCGAGGTGCTGCGGCCGCTGCCTTATATCGAGGCGCGCCAGCCGCGGTTGCGCGAGTTCATGGCGGAGTTCCTGAAGATCGGGCAGCGCGCCGGGTGAACGCCCAGCGCGTGCAATATGCAGCGTACAGAGCGTTCGCAATTTGCGGCGCGAGCTCAAACCCAAAGTCATTCCCGCGAAGGAGCGTGTGAAAAAATCGAAATGCGAAGCCCGCGGATAAGCTACGAACGTCATTCCCGCGAAGGCTGTAATCCATTTATCGCGCTGAAACAAAACCTTAGCGTGGGTCCCCGCCTTCGCGAGGACGACGTTGCGGCCTGGATTTCGAGCGTTTCAACGGGTGGAGGAATCCCATAAGCGCCACGGCAAAGAGCAAAGAAGACGAGGGCATGGCGAAGTGATTACTGGGGTCCCGCCTCCGTGACCCCACGAGGGGGGGTGCGGCGGGACTTGGCTGGCGGCTGCGGACTAATGCCAATGCGGCACCAATGCTGTTGCGGGTGACAAGAGGCCGCAAGGTCTATATGCATGGGCTTCTGCTATAAGTGTTTCCGCTTGGGGATCATAAGTTACAGTTTGCCGTTGCAGCCATGCGGCCTTAAGGCGACGGTTCCCGGAACCTCGTCCTGAGGCCGAGTGTTTTTGGAGTCCCCATTCCCGTGCCAGACAGAGCAAACCGGTTGGACAAAAATTCACAATTCCCCGTGGTTGCGATTGGCACTTCGGCGGGTGGCATTCAAGCGCTGCAGACCTTTTTCGAGAACATCCCGGTGGATACCGGCGCCGCTTTCGTAACCGTTCTGCATCTTGACCCTGAGCACAGAAGCGACCTTTCGTCGATTCTCGCCACGCGAACGGCAATGAGCGTAACACAGGTTCAGAGCCGCGTCCGCATCGAGCCCAACCACGTCTACCTCATTCCGCCAAACCGGCAGCTGATCGTTTCAGACGGTGCGCTCGATACCTGCGACTTCGACGTGCAGCGCGGGAAGCGCGCGCCGATCGACTTCTTCTTCCGGTCCCTCGCAAACAGGCCTGGTGGCCTCTTCGCAGTGATACTAACCGGCGCCGGATCGGACGGCGCGCTGGGGGTGAAAGCGATCAAGGAGGCGGGAGGCGTCATTCTCGTGCAGGACCCGAGCGACGCCGAATATCCGTCCATGCCGCAGAGCGCCATCGCGACCGGATGCGCGGACGACGTACTGCCGCTTCGCCGCCTCGTAGACCGGCTCGCCTCTATCGTCCAAACCAAACCTCACGTTTATGAGGGCAAGCTTCGCGAGACGGACGAAGACCTGCTTCGAGCCGTTTTTTCCCATTTGAAGGCGCGAACCGGCCACGACTTCTCCAAATATAAGCGCGCGACCGTTTTGAGGCGGCTGGCACGCCGCATGCAGGTGAAGCAAATTCCCGAGCTTAAGGATTATCTCGAGCTGCTCCGTGAAAATCCCAGCGAAATTCAGGCGCTGTTCGGCGATCTTCTCATATCGGTGACAACATTTTTCCGGGACCCCGCAGCATTCGATGCGCTGCAGACGCTCGTTATTCCGCATTTGTTCGAAGGCAAGGACTCCTCCAGCGCCATTCGCGTTTGGGCTCCAGGCTGCGCCACGGGCGAAGAAGCCTATTCCATAGCGATGTTATTAATGGAGGAAGCTGCGCGCCTGCAGCTGCGCCCTCAAATTCAAGTCTTCGCCACCGATATTGACAATGGTGCGCTCGCGACCGCACGCGAAGGCCGCTACCCCGTCGCAATCGAGGCCGACGTGAGCGAGGAGCGGCTGGCCCGGTTTTTCGTCATGGAGAAAGACCGCTACCGCGTCAAGCGCGAGTTGCGCGATGCCGTTTTGTTCGCGATGCACAACCTTACGAACGATCCGCCTTTCTCCCGTGTCGACCTGATTTCCTGCCGCAATGTGCTCATTTATTTCGACCGCGATTTGCAGCGGCAGGCTTGCGGCATTTTTAACTACGCGCTCAATCCGGGCGGATATCTTTTCCTTGGCGCGTCCGAGACCGCGGATACACCGCGTAACGCGTTCATAGCGATCGATAGGGACGCCCGCATCTACCAGTCGGCCGGTCACGTCCCGGCAGCCACCTTGCCCCCCTTGCGGGCCTTTGGAATGACACGGTTCGATGCATGGCAAATTCCGGCAGCGCAGACCCGTGCAGCGCCCGCTGGCGATGCCGCCGCGCACAGGCTAGCGCTTGAGGAATTCGCCCCCCCAAGCATCCTTGTCGATAGCGCTTATCGTATTCTCCATTTGTCGGAATCGGCTGGGCGGTTCCTGCTCCATCCCGGCGGGCCGCCAACGCCCAATGCCGCCGATTTGATAAGGCCGGAGTTGAGACTCGATCTCTTGTCCTCCCTGAGCCGCGCTTTCGAGCGGCGTCTTCCCTCGCTGACCGCCCCGGTCAGCGTGAGGTTCAATGGAACCGAGGCCATCGTCCAATTGCAGGTCCGGCCCATCGTGCGGCAAAACGTCGAGCCCACGGCGCTCATTTTATTCATCGAGGTGAGCGCAGAGGATTCGCGCAACGCCGATCTTCGCAGCCTCGATCCCGCCGAGTTGAAAGACGGCGGCGCAACGCACGCGCTGGCGGAAGAACTGCAATCGACGAAGACGCTACTTGTCACCAGCCGGCAGGA
>JBKQOR010000016.1:0-18310 GCA_052145435.1 Rhodomicrobium sp.
ATGGTGCCGAGGTCCACGTTGGCCCAATCGATACCCATATGAGCACCGATATAGAAGCCTGCCCAGATCGGCGCCGGCACGTAAACGTCCTTTAGGCCGCCCGATGGGGCTGAATACATATCGGCCGCACTCGCCGGTGTGACCGATGCCACGGCGAGCGCACCAAGAGCGGCCGCGCTCGTCCGTAGAAGTTTATTGAGAGTCATATCTCCCCTCTTCCCGCTTAGGTTGTGTAATTGAGATGTTACGCCGAACTGCTTATGGTGATTACACGGGGGGGCAGTAAACTCAAGATGGTATTTGCTGTGAGCACACGTTTTAGTAGCACAACCTAAAGTAGAGATACGTTGAAACTATTTAGATTCATGAGCTTATGCTCGCGTTCACTCCCGCCGCTGTTGAATTTGCGCAACAGAATGCCCGGCGGACCTTTCGAAAAATCCGGTTCGATCCATTGCAAAAGGCGGGAAAAACGAAAGGTTTTTTGAAAGATTCGCGGGGCGATTCTGTCTGGCTCGCAAGCCGGGCGCGGAAAGGATGGGCAGCATCGCGCCGCCCATAGCGATTCGATCCACTAGTAGCGGCGGATAACGGTGCGGCCATGGACGGCCGCGCCAGGGCGGCGGTAGCCATGCACGGCAATGCCGCGGCGATGGTAGGTCCGCCCTCCAACGACGGCGCCATTCGCTCCCACACATCCTGCCCGATGCACGCCCTTCGCGCACACGACTGCCGAGGCTTCTGTCGTAAACGCCGCGAGCCACGCAGCCAACCCTAGCCCCAATAAGACGATCTTGCTCATGCTGTACTCCCTTGAGCCTTTAGCGAGCGGACGAGAGTAACAGGCGCCGGGAGCCCCTGGGGAAATTACGGAAAAGTGTACAAAAAATGTGTTGAGCATTCGGCGTGCATTGCTTTTATCCTCGACCGCTCGCGCCTGACATTCGTTCCGCAATCGCAGCCGGGCGGTTGCAGGCGGCTCCTGCTTCCGCTATGGTCTTATCGGGGCACCCGTAGCTCAGCTGGATAGAGCACAAGATTCCGAATCTTGGGGTCGCAGGTTCAAGTCCTGCCGGGTGCGCCAATCTTCTCAATGTCTCAGGCTTGCTGACGCAACGCGGGCCCTCCGGCGCACCACGGTTTTCAAGCCGCCATGCGCGGCGTTTCAGGTTCGAGGGTCTCATGCCGGCAGCTCGCGTTAAAAGCATAGAAGTCCTGTTTCCGGCGGAGGCGATAGCCCAGCGGAATCTGGAGCTTGCCCGGGAAATCGCCTCGCGCGAGTTTCACGATCTCCTCGTCGTCTCGGTCCTCAAAGGCTCCTTCATCTTCGCGGCCGATCTTATGCGGGCCATGCACGGCGCTGGCCTTGCTCCGGAGATAGAATTCATCCTCATCTCAAGCTACGGCGTAGGCACGTCTGGCGGTGAGGTGAAAATCCTCCGTGATGTCGACGCTCCCGTTGCAGGCCGAGACGTGCTCGTCATCGACGACATTCTCGAATCCGGAAAAACGCTGAAATTCACGCGCGATCTGATGCTCGGACGCGGCGCCAGGAGCGTGTCCATTGCGGTGCTGCTCGACAAGCGCAAGCGCCGCCAGGCGAAGATCGAGGCCGACTTCGTAGGCTTCGAGTGCCCCGACCGCTTCGTCGTTGGCTATGGCATGGACGCGGCCCACGCGTTCCGCGAGCTTCCCTTCGTCGGAACGATCGTAGACGAGTAGTAACTGCCGCGCCCATTGTTGTCATCCCGGAAGCCGCTTGCGGCTATCCGGGATCTTGCAACACGCCACGCCCCCGTAAAGATCCCGGCTCTGCGGTGCACCGTTTCACGCTGCACCGCAGAGCCGGGATGACGACGGGGCGATGCGCCGCTGCGTGGCTCGCGATGTGCACGGGTTGACGCAGACCGCCGCGCTTCCGCTTGCTTCTTTTAGCATACCGCCTCAAACTATATACATCTGCAAAAATATGGTCAGGGAGGATACTATGACCGAAAGCGTCTATAAGATTATCGAGCTTGTCGGAACGAGCACCGAGTCGTGGGAGAAAGCGGCTGCCGCGGCTATCGAGCGCGCTTCAAAAAGCCTGCGCGATCTTCGCATTGCTGAAATCGTTGAACTCGACATGCAGCTAGATAACGGGAAAGTCGAAGCCTATCGCGCCAAGGTGAAGGTTTCTTTCAAATATGAGGATAACTCGTAAGCACGGGCTCTCCAGGCTCTGAGCGGCTCTGCTCGATAAGGACGGGGCGGCGGCGGAAAAGCCGCCGCCGCCTGCCTCGTTTATTCCGCAGCCCCGAGCATTGATTGCCGGGGTGTGTGTAATCGTCGTTGCCGATGCGGCGATTGTAACGATCGACCTCGCCCGAGACGTAGCGCGCAACCGCGGAAAACTATCTTGCCATTCCGCCAAGCAAGAGCCATTCTTTGAAATCCTTAGTTCCTTGCTACGTTAAAATCGTCAACCGGGGATGAGATCATGGCCGAAGAACCATCTGACATCAGCACGCTTATTCGAGAGGTTTCCCGGGATCCAGGCTTTCCCGATGCGCCGCTGGCGTGGACGCCGCAGGCGGCGCAAGCAATTGCCGAACAGGAAGGGCTGACACTGACCGGCGAGCATTGGGAAGTGATACGCGCGTTGCAGAATTACTATGCGCGCCACGAAGAGCCGGTTGTCAACTTGCGCGAGCTGCACGATGCGCTGGATGAGAAGTTCCACGTCCAAGGTGGCCTCAAACATCTCTACCTAATCCTCCCCGGCGGTCCTATTGCCCAGGGGTGCAGACTGGCGGGGTTGAAGGCGCCGTTTATGGCGAGCGATAGCAGCTTTGGCAGCGTGGCCTAGCACATTCCTGCGGAAAGGACGCGGGGCCCGGCTTTGCTGAGCTCAGTGGCCGCCGGCCGGCTCGCGGGCCAGCCTTGTGAGGCATGTTTCTGGAGACCATGGCGCTGACGGCGGCAATGAGCTGGCGGCCTCGGCTGCGGCGCAGTTACCGCTTTGCTGGGATGACGCTCGCCGCGCCGCCGCAGGCTCTATACGGTAAGCTTCTAATATTTTATGATGCCGCGTGGTTCATCGATTGAGGTTCGTCATGCGTAGAATTCTTCCGGTTGCGGTTTTCCTCTTAACCGCTTCGGCCGCGGCGCAGGCGGGGTGCATCGTCACCGACCCAACTGGAACGCCTCTCAATATCCGCACCGCTCCGAACGGTGAAATTATCGGGACGCTGCGCAACGGAGCAGCGGTTACCATTCAGTCGACCGCTTACGACAGCCGCGGCCGGCTTTGGGCCAATATCGGTGTAGGCTGGGTGTATCGGGAGTTTATCAGCTGCTATTAGCACCGAACAGGGTGTGGCGGGCTGTAACTGCGGGGTGCGGTTTGCTCGCGCTGATGAGCTGCTGCGCGAGGGGCGCCGAAGCGGATAAGCTTCCCGCGGGCTTTGTCTACCTTCGCGACGTCGCGCCCTCGATCGCGCAGGATATGCGCTACGCGGGGCCGAACAACTTCACCGGAAAGCCCGTCCCTGGTTATAACGCCGCGGAATGCGTCCTCAAGCGTAGCGCGGCCGAGGCCTTGAAGCGTGCGCAGGAGAAAGTTCAAGCGCATGGGCTTACGCTCAAGGTCTACGATTGCTACCGCCCGGTCCGCGCCGTCAAGGCGTTCCTCGCATGGGCTTCCGCCCCTGGGGACGCACGCGCCAAGCGCTATTACCCGCATCTTCGCAAATCGCAACTCGTGCCCGGTTACATCGCACCTCAATCGGGGCACTCGAAAGGCTTGGCTGTCGATGTGACACTGGCGCCTGCGGACGCCGCACCGGAGGCGGCTGCTACTCTAGAACAAGATTGCACCGCGCCGGCGGCGGATCGCGGGCCGGTAGCAAGCCTCGACATGGGGACGGCATTCGACTGCTTCGACCTCAAGTCCAACACAGCCTCTCCGCTTGCGACGCCGGCGCAGCGCAAGGCGCGTATGCTTTTGAAAAGCATCATGGAAGGCGCGGGCTTCAAGAACTACGCCGGCGAATGGTGGCACTTTTCCTATGCCGGGGCAAACGGGGCGCAGGCACGCGATTTTCCGATCGAGCCGCGGCCCGCGCGTTGACGCACTGCCCGGCTAAGACCCCGCGTCATTGTCATGGCGGTGTTCACGATCCTCGGCGTGTTCATGTGCGTCATGACCGTGATTGCCATAAGTGCCAGATTCGGGATGAAACGGCGCCTCGAATTTCGTCAGTTGCGCGCCGGCGCGGATCAGCATCTCCTCGATCGCGCGATCCGGGCGTATGCGGATGGCCGTAGCCCGGATCTCCGCTGGCACGCGGCGGTTGCCAAGATGCCAGGCGAGCCGCATCGACTGCTGCGGATCATGATGGTGGACCTCCACAACCGGCTCCGGCGCCGCGTGCACGGCGATCCAGCGTCCGTCTCCGAGGCGTAAGCCATCGCCGCCAGCCATGACCACCGCATGCGGCAAATCGAGCAAAATCGCCTCGCCATGATCCGTTGTCAGCCTGACGCAGCGGCTATGGCGCGCATCGAAATCGAGCGTGACACTGCCTTCTGCGTGCGATTCTGGCCAAAGACCCTTCGCACGGTGGACAAGCGCGCTATGCATCGAGAGAGTCCCCTGAAAGCTATCCTTGCAATTGGTTTAGAGCGCGGCGGAGCGATCTACCGAATAAGCCGGTCAGGCATCTTTTCACACGCTCATGCGAGGGAATGACAAATGACTAGCTACTTAAGCCCGAGGGTGTGCTCGTTTAGCTGCGGAAGCCCTTTGCGCCCGCGCATCAGGTTCGTAAAGCGGATGAAGAGGTAATGACTGTCCTGAGGGCCGGGCGATGCTTCGGGATGATACTGTACCGAAAAGACGGGCTTCCCTTTAAGGCGGATGCCGCAATTGCTGCCGTCGAACAAGGACACGTGGGTTTCCTCGACCCCTTGCGGCAGGCTTTCGCGTTCCACCGCAAAGCCGTGATTCATCGAGGTAATTTCCACCTTGCCGGTGGTGTAATCCATAACGGGATGATTGGCGCCGTGATGGCCGTGAGGCATTTTCACGGTGCGCCCGCCGAGCGCTAAACCAAGAAGCTGATGGCCGAGGCAAATGCCAAAAAGCGGGATTCCCGAGCCAATTACGCCGCGGATAACGGGGATCGCATACTCTCCCGTCGCGGCGGGATCGCCTGGGCCATTCGACAGAAAGACGCCATCGGGCCGGCGGGAGAGCACCTCCTCAGCGGTCGCGTAGGCTGGCAGCACGGTCACGCGGCAACCCGATGAGGCTAGGCAGCGCAATATGTTGCGCTTAATACCATAGTCTATCGCGACAACGTGAAACTCGGGCGCCTCCTCGGTTCCAAAGCCCTGGTCCCACGCCCAAACACCTTCGCTCCACCCGTAGCTCTGCGCAGTTGAGACGCATCCGGCGAGCTCGGCGCCCTCCATGTCCGGGCACGCGCGCGCGCGAGCAAGAAGCGCGTCAAAATCGAAAACGCCGTCTGGATGATGAGCGATAACAGCGTTGGGCATGCCGTGATCGCGGATCAGCATGGTCAAGGCCCGCGTATCGACGCCGCTTATGCCGATGATGCCGCGCGCGCTCAGCCATTGATCGAGATGCTGGCGAGACCGGTAATTGGATGGTCCGGTTATGGCCGCGTGAAGGATACAGCCGCAAACGCCAGAGGAGGCCGCGAGGTTCGATGTCTCGATGTCATCGGGATTGGCGCCGGTATTTCCAATATGCGGGAATGTGAAGGAGACAATTTGCCCGGCGTAAGAGGGATCGGTCAGAATTTCCTGATAGCCCGAGATCGCCGTATTGAAGCAAACCTCGCCTGTTGCTTCTCCCGTTGCGCCGGCGCCGAACCCTTGAATAATCAATCCATTGGCGAGAACCACGGCGGCTGTGTAGGGGCGATCCGCCCATGCGGGGGCACCGGCATGGTTTGTGGCTGTCATGACTCGACCTTAAGCTCGGCTCTTTCTATATCGCACGCCCGCGCTTACGGCTAGATTTTAACGAAAGCATGGCCTGCGGCGAGGAATGTTAACGGGTCGGAACCGGTACTTCACCGCGATAGTCGTAAAATCCGCGCTGCGTCTTGCGTCCGAGCCACCCCGCTTCGACGTATTTCACCAACAGCGGGCACGGCCGGTACTTGGTATCGGCCAACCCCTCGTACAACACCTGCATGACCGAAAGGCAGGTGTCGAGGCCGATGAAATCGGCAAGTTGAAGCGGACCCATCGGATGGCGGGCGCCGAGCCGCATCGCAAGATCGATGGCCTCGACAGAGCCTACACCTTCGTAAAGGGTGTAGACCGCTTCATTGACCATAGGCAAAAGGATACGGTTGACGATGAAGGCCGGAAAATCTTCAGCGACGGTCACCGTTTTGCCAAGACTCTCGACGAAGCGGCGCGAGACGGCAAAAGTTGGCTCGTCCGTTGCGATGCCGCGGATCATCTCCACGAGTTCCATCACCGGCACCGGGTTCATGAAGTGCATGCCGATGAACTGCTCGGGCCGGTCCGTCACGGCCGCAAGGCGGGTTATCGAAATAGAGGAGGTGTTGCTTCCGATAAGAGCGGCCGGCTTCAGGTGCGGACAGAGAGCGACGAGGATCTTGCGCTTGATATCCTCGTCTTCCGTCGCCGCTTCTATCACAAGCTCGGCATCGGCGAAGGCATCGAGTGCGGGGGCGTAGACGATCCGGCTCAGCGCCTGGTCGCGGTCGTCTTCAGTTATCTTACCCCTGTGAATTTGACGGCTCATATTGCCGTGGATTGTGGCAAGCCCGGCTTCTACGCGCTCCTTGCTTAGATCGTGGAGCAGGACGCTGTAACCTGCGAGCGAGGCGACGTGGGCTATGCCATTGCCCATCTGGCCGGCGCCAATTACGCCAATCGTCTTGATAACGACAGGTTGCCGCCCCTCGCCTTTGTTGACGAAGGGGTTTTCGCGGGTCGGGTACGGGGCTTGAGCCATCGTCAACTCCGGGGTTCGGTGTGAAGCTACTTCCGGTTGTCGAGCGCGGCTTCGAATTCCGGCAAAATCTGAAACAGGTCGCCGACAAGGCCGTAGTCCGCGACCTGAAATATGGGCGCTTCCTCATCCTTGTTGATGGCAACGATAACCTTCGAGTCTTTCATGCCCGCAAGATGTTGGATGGCGCCCGAAATGCCAACGGCGATATATAGCTCTGGAGCGACCACCTTGCCGGTTTGACCGACCTGATAGTCATTGGGGACGAAGCCGGCATCCACTGCCGCGCGGCTCGCTCCGACCGCTGCGCCGAGCTTATCGGCAATGCGCTCGAGGAGCTTGAAATTCTCTCCCGACTGCATGCCGCGTCCGCCGGAGATCACGACCTTGGCGGCCGTGAGTTCGGGCCGCTCCGACTGCGACAATTCTTCGCTCACAAATTGCGAGACGCCATTGGCCGGGGGCGTTTGAATTTGCTCGATAGGAGCAGTTCCGCCATCCGGCGCAGCGGCGAAAGCCGTCGTGCGGATGGTCATCACTTTCTTTGCCTGAGTGCATTCAACCGTTTGCACCGCATTACCCGCATAGATGGGGCGCTCGAACTGCACCTGGCTATGTACGGCTGTGACCTCGGAGATTTGCGCCACATCGAGGAGGGCCGCCACCCGGGGCGCCACGTCTTTTCCCGCGGCCGATGCGACGGCGGCGAGAGCGTCGTAGCGTTCCATGAGCGGGACGATAAGCGCTGCCATGTCCTCTGCCAGCCGTGGCTTTAAATGATCGGCATCGGCAACGAGGACCTTTTCGACACCGTCGAGTGCCGCGGCTTTTTGCGCCACCGCGCCGCAGCCCGATCCCGCTACCAGAATGTGAACTGGGCTCCCGAGCTTCTTAGCCGCTGTCAACGCCTTAGCGGTCGCACCGTTCAGCGTTCTGTTATCGTGCTCCGCAACAAGAAGAACGGCCATTATTGCAACACTCCCGCTTCGGTGCGCAGCTTCTCCACGAGCTCGCTCGCCGATTGAACTTTGATGCCAGCCTTTCTGGTTGGCGGCTCGTTGGTTTTAATCACCTTGATTTTCGGCCCGATATCGAAACCTAACGATGTGGCATCGACCTCATCGAGCCGCTTTTTCTTCGCCTTCATAATGTTCGGCAGCGATGCGTAACGCGGCTGATTGAGCCGCAGATCGACGGTCACAATGGCCGGCAACTTGAGGGCAACGGTCTGCAATCCGCCGTCAACCTCGCGGACGACCTCCAGCGCGCCGTCCTTGAAGGTCACCTTGAATGCGAAGGTCGCCTGAGGCCAGTTGAGCAGCGCCGCGAGCATTTGACCTGTTTGATTGGAGTCGTCATCGATCGCTTGCTTGCCGAGAATGACAAGCCCGGGCTTCTCCTGCTCGACGGCGCGCCTAAGAATCTTCGCCACCGCCAAAGGCTCGACAGGTAGGTCGGTTTTGTAAAGAATTGCGCGGTCCGCACCCATAGCGAGGGCAGTGCGCAATGTCTCTTGCGCTTTTTGCGGGCCGACGGAAATAGCGATAATTTCTTCGGCGTGGCCAGCTTCCTTGATGCGGATCGCCTCTTCAATAGCGATTTCATCGAAGGGATTCATGGACATCTTGACATTAGCGATGTCTACGCCGCTGCCGTCCGGTTTCACGCGGATCTTGACGTTGTAGTCTACGACCCGTTTGACGGGTACGAGAAGCTTCATAGCGATAAAGTCCTGACTATTAACCAGCTCATTATGCTGCACTGCAGCGCCGGGTCAACTCACCTAATGGCGTACAAATTTATCATTGACGCGATAACGAGAGTGCAAATCTATTTCGCACTTGCGAAAGTGTCAATGCGTTCAAGCTCACATGCGTTCAGCTCGCTCATTGATCCGGCCACTAGACACCGGTAGCGGCATCGAAGAGACGGAAGCCGGGACGTTTCAAGACTGCCACCAGAAGCGCGCCCGTAAAAAATCCTCCAACATGGGCCCACCAGGCAGTCGCTCCGCTTGAGAGATAGATCGCCGCGCCAATCTGGTAGAGAATCCAGGTGCCGATCACGAAGCCTGCCGGGAACCGTAGCGGAAGAAAGGGCAGCTTTGGAAAAAGCACCCAAACGCGGATGTTAGGGTGGAGCATAAGATAGGCACCGATAACACCGGATATTGCTCCGCTTGCGCCGATAAGCGGCGAATCGGGCGAGTCCGTCATAGCGCTATGCACGAGAGCCGCGGAAACGCCGCACACCAAATAAAAGAGGATGAAGCGCAGATGCCCCATGGCATCCTCGACGTTGTCTCCGAAAACAAAAAGGAAAATCATGTTCACAAGAAGATGGAGAACGCTTCCGTGCAGAAACATGTAGGTGACAAGCCGGAATTGCCCAGGAATATGGCGCAAAAACGAATCCAAGGGCACAATGTCGCGAGGTTTGACCGACAGCATATCCACGAAGCCTGGCTGCGAATGGAACATGAGGTCCGACTCGAAAACGAAATAAATAATCACGTTCAGGGCAATAATGCTCACTGTAACATACTGAAATTTAACTACTTTTAGGGGATTTAGATCCCAAACCGGCACAAAAAGCATGGATAGTTCCTATCCGGAGGAGTTTACGCGTTTTGGCCTGGCCGCCACAAAAGGTCATTCTTGCCTTTGCCGTTCACATAGCGGCTTGCAACGAACAGGTGATCGGATAGGCGGTTGATATAGCGGCATGCGGGATCGCTGACTTGCTCGCCCTCAAGCTTTAGCTCCACAATACAGCGCTCTGCGCGGCGGCAAATGGTGCGGGCAAGATGCAGAGCGGCTCCGGCCTGAGAGCCGCCCGGAAGCACGAAGGATGCGAGCGGCGCCATTTCGCTGTTCATGGCGTCGATTTCGCGCTCAAGCCGCCCGGCCTGTGCGTCCTGAAGCCGCAGGGGGGTGTAGGGGAGCGCCTCACCGCGATCGGGCACACAAAGATCGGCCCCAAGGTCGAAAAGGTCGTTTTGAATCCGGGCGAGCATTGCCGCGACCGTCTCTTGATCGCTTGGCAGCAGCAATCGTGCCATGCCGATGGCGGCATTCGTCTCGTCTACTGTGCCGTAGGCCGCAATACGGCTGCTCGACTTCAAAACGCGCTCGCCGCTCCCGAGCGCAGTCGTGCCGTCATCGCCAGTTTTAGTGTAGATTTTAGTGAGAACGACCATTGCCGTGCCCGGCTAAGACTTCATATGAAGCTGCTGCATATCACATTTACCAGCGATATCCTAGCCTAACGCCGGCATTTGTTAGGCCGCGGTTCGGGTTACAGAGTCCGCCATTAGACATGTGGTCGATGGTCGCCATCAGCCGCCAATCGGAGGATAGCGCGAATCCGAGGGAACCCGATTCCCTGAAATTGACAGTGCAGCCGTACGAAGCTTCATGGGGGGTGTCGAGGGGACCGTCGTGGGCAGCGCCGCCAAGCGATCCCTCAAAAAAGGTGCGGTCCGTAAGTTTCGCGTCCCAGCTCAAACCCCAGTAGAACTCGTCGGTCTTACCGAAGGCTAACGTCGTGCCGAGATGGGGGCGAGGGGTCAGGAAAAAGTCTAAGATGCTATCCTCATAGCCTCCGCCAAAACGGCCCCCCAGAACTTCAAGGTTCAAGGCCGCCGTCCCCTCGTGAGCTGCATCGTCGATGGCTTGCTTGAAAGCGCCAGCGCGTATTTCGTCAATCGTCCAGAACGGCTGGCTGGTCAGCGTATAGGGCTCTAACGCCACAGCGGGCGTAACACCAGGCGCGGTCATCGCAAAAGCGGCAAACGCTATTGCCGTGCGGAGCCTCCAAGCGGCGCCGAGGTACGGAATACGGATGGCCAAGTGCGCCCCCAAATAAGCTAAGCTAGCTTTTCGCGGCATCTTTTAGCTTTGTCAAACCCATATGCGGGGGCGAAAGCAGTTCTAACCAAGGTGTGCGATAATTGGCACGGCCGGGTTAACGCGCAGTCATACGGATTCCAGTTGAATGCTTCGCGGCGCTTCGTTGCCATCCCGGAACGGCGCCCATCGCGCCGCATCCGGGATCTTCACGGGCGCCCCACCCGGGGGGCTGCCCGGCAGCTCAGGCGAGAACGTGCAATGAGAAGAGATTATTCTTATCGGTCCAAGCCTTGACGGGGTCCCATCCCCCATCCCTGGCAAGGCCGCGGAAGCCCGTCATGGTATATTTGTACGAGTTTTCGGTGTGAATTGTTTCCCCCGAGCGGAACTCGAAGCTATGGCCTGCCACCCGGACCCAATGCGGCTTCGCCGGCCGCAAATGCATTTCCACGCGGCCTTCGGCGGTATTATAGGGCGCCCAGTGCTCGAATAAGCTCGGGTCGAAATTTCCATCAAGCTCCCGGTTTATGCGCGTCAGTATGTTTCGGTTGAAGGCGGCTGTCACACCCTCGGCATCGTCATAAGCGGGCAAAAGTATATCGGGCGGCTTCTGGAGGTCGGCGCCAACGATGAAGAGAGCGTCGCCGCCGAGAAAGCGCCGTGCGGATTGCAGAAAAAAAACCGCTTCATCGGGTGTCAGGTTGCCAATTGTAGAGCCAGGGAAAAAACCGGCACGAGGATAGCCGCGATACGGCAGGCTCATCTTGCCAAGATCTTGGAAGCCGCCAAGCACCGGATGCACTGCGATGCTGGGGAACTTTCGTTTAATGCGGCGGACTGCCGGAAAGAGCGCGGCTGCCGATATCTCGATGGATATATAGGCAAAGGGGCGATCGAGAGCTTCCAGCAGAAGCTCGGTCTTCCGGCAGGAGCCCGAGCCGAACTCCACGATAACGGCGCCCGGCGGGACGATCCGGGCAAGCTCTGGGCCAGACGATTTGAGCAGCGCAATCTCGGTTCGCGTGGGATAATATTCGGGCAGCTCTGTGATCCTCTCGAAGAGCTCCGAGCCTCGTTTGTCATAAAGAAAACGGCTTGGCAGCGCCTTTTGGCGAAGCGACAAGCCGCGCAGCACTTCTTCACGGAAGCCGCCGGTGGCCAGCTCAGGCGCTGTTTGGATCTCAACGAACCGCTGCATCAGCGTCGCTCGCGAGGCGAAGGCCCATGAATTGCCAGCGCTGATGCGGATAAAAGAAGTTCCTATAGGTGGGACGGGTGTGATGCGCGGGCGTTGCGAAGGACGCGCCCCGCAGCACGTGCTGATTGCACATGAATTTGCCGTTATATTCGCCAAGCGGGCCCGCAGCCTGCTTGTATCCGGGATAGGGCAAGTAAGCGCTTTGTGTCCATTCCCATACATTGCCGTAAAGCGGCGACGCCCCGCCGGCAGAAGCAGGGGCTGGACAGAGCCGCGAAAGCCCGGACGGTGCCGGAGGTGGCTGATCCGCAAACGCTGCCTCCCACTCGAATTCGGTTGGCAGCCGCTGGCCTGCCCAGCGGGCAAACGCGTCTGCCTCGTAGTAGCTGACATGAGTTGCCGGCCATTCCGCCTCCACCGGGCACGGCCCGTGCAGGGTCATCTGATTCCAGGCCCCATCCCGAAGCTCCCAGTAGCCGGGTGCCTTCCAGTTCTCGCGTTGCACGGCCGCCCAGCCGTCCGCCAGCCAAAGGGATGGGTCCGAGTAGCCGCCCGCCTCCATGAAGGCGATCCACTCCCTGTTGGAAACCTCCCGGCTGAAAATGCGAAAATCGGCCAAAAGGACGCGGTGAGCGGGGCCCTCATTATCGTAAGCGAAGCCCTCTTCGCGATGTCCAATCTCGTAAATGCCGCCGGATATATTCCTCCACCGGCCGGGCGCAGGCGCCACCGGCGGCAGGCCGGGCCTCTCCCGGTAAACGGGCCGGAGCGGATTGGCCGCGAAGAGAGCGAGAATATCGGTGAGCATCAACTCCTGGTGCTGCTGCTCGTGATGAATGCCGGTCTCGATCAGTCCAAGAGCCTCTTGCGGCATTGTCCCCGCTAAAAGAGCCTGCAAATTCTCATCGGCGTAAGCGCGGTAGTCCCGGACCTCCTCCAATGATGGCCGGGTAAGAAGGCCCCGCCGCGGCCGCGGATGCCTTGGGCCCAGACTTTCATAATAAGAATTGAAGCAATACGCGAAGCGCTCGTCGAAGACACGGTAATCGGGCAAAAACTTTTTGAGGATTAGCTCCTCGAAAAACCATGTGGTGTGGGCGAGATGCCATTTCGTGGGGCTCGCGTCTTCGCCGGCCTGCACAACTTGGTCCTCGGCGGAGAGTGGCATTGAGATATCAAGCGACAGTGCACGCGTTGCGCGAAGGCGGGCAGCGAGCTCGCGCTGGCGGGCCCCGGCCTCGGAGGACTTTGCGGGACAGTCGTCGAGTGGCATAGTTGTGCCCCTTTTTGCCGTTTAGGGAGTTTGCCTTCCCCGATTCCGTAAATCAGGGGAACAAGCTAACCGGGAACTAGGTCCATCGTGGTCACTTCTGAAGACGGACCCAGCACAAGTTCGTTACTTGCCCTCCCATCGAAACCGGGGAGGCCGGAGCCAAGGCCACTGCGCGGTGCCATGCGCTTGCTTGAGTCTCTCGGGCATGCCGCGCTGGTGGAGTTTCCTCTGAGAAGCGGACGGCGCGCCGATATCCTCTCGCTCGGCGAAAAAGGAGAAATCTGGATCGTCGAGGTAAAGTCGGGGGTTCCGGACTTCCGCGCCGACCGCAAGTGGCAGGATTATCTCGAATGGTGCGACCGGTTCTTCTTCGCCGTCGGCCCCGATTTTCCGGCAGAAATCCTTCCCGAGGCTGCAGGACTTTTCATCTCGGACGAATTTGACGCCGTGCTCATCCGTGAGCCGGATCCGGTTCCGCTTCGAAGCGCGAGGCGAAAGGCGCTCACCTTGCGCTTCGCCCATCTCGCCGCGCGCCGTCTTTCAGGCCGCGAGGATCCGGTCATGGGTTGAAGCGCTCGTGCCGAGGCAATCCAAGGCAGTTCGCGGAAAACGGCGTGCGTTAAAGCGCTGCCGCCCTTGATGGAATCAAACGCTCACGTCTCGCGTGCGCTAGCCCGCTTGTGCTGCTATTTCGGCGCGCGTTTGGCGAGGATGCGCTGCAATGTGCGCCGGTGCATATGGAGCCTTCTTGCGGTCTCCGACACATTACGATTGCATAGTTCGTAAACGCGTTGGATGTGCTCCCAGCGCACCCGGTCGGCGGACATGGGATTTTCCGGCGGTTTCGGTTTTGTCTCACCGGATGCGGTGAGCGCCGCGAGGATATCGTCGGCATCGGCGGGTTTCGACATATAGTCGACGGCACCGAGTTTCACCGCTGTCACGGCCGTCGCGATGTTGCCGTAGCCCGTGAGCACAAGCGCTCGGCAATCGGGGCGGGCTTCGCGAAGAAAACGAATAACCTCAAGGCCGTTGCCATCCTCGAGTCGCAAGTCGACAACGGCAAATGCAGGAGCCGACTCCCTGATGGCCTGTTTTCCGGTTTCGAGCGAATCGGCGGTACGTACCTGGTAACCGCGCGCTTGCATAGCTTTCGCAAGCCTTGAGAGAAAGGGCTTGTCGTCGTCGACGATCAGCAGCGAGTTATCACCGCTCAATTCTGGCACGGCTAGCGCGCTCATGACTGCATCCATAGCTATTATGTCGCACCCCTTACATAATGTCGCAGTTTCGGGTTCCAAACGCCGAAAGTCAAATTTTATACGGCCGCGTCGATCCGCTGGCGAGGCCAAACGACCTCGACCATAGCCCCGCCTAGGTATGGGGACCGGTTTACCGCCCGGATGGACGCCCCCGACCGCTCCAAAAGAGTCTTCGCAATGAAAAAGCCCAGGCCCATTCCAGTTTCTTCGTCGCCGCCATCGGTGTGCGGCCTGCTCGTCACGTAAGGCTCGCCCAAATGGCTGAAGACATTCGGATGGAAACCAGGCCCATCATCGATGATGCGCAGCCGAATCCGCTCCTGATCGTAATTTGCATCGATGGTTACGCGCTCATGCGCGAAATCGATAGCGTTCTCAACCAAATTGCTAAGACTGTGGATGAGCCCTGGGCTTCTTAGCATCACCGGCTCGGCTGCCGGCTTGGAGGGCGCCGCCCCGTCCGTAAGCCCGACAACGATTTCAATGCCTGGGACGCGCAAAGGTGCGACGACTTCCTCGATAAGGTGGCTGAGAGGTATTCGCGCGAAGTAATCGTCCTCACCTTCGCGTCTATTTTTCGAAAGCTCGCTCAGGATGTCGCGGCAGCGAGCGGTTTGGGTCTGCAGGAGGGTGATGTCTTCCCGCAGAGGGCTTTCGTCCGGCACTTCGCGCTCAAGCTCCTTAGCGACGAGTGCTATCGTTGAAAGGGGGGTGCCGAGTTGATGGGCGGCTGCAGCAGCAAGACCGTCCAGGGCCGAAAGGCGTTGCTCGCGCGCCAAGACCAGTTCGGCTGCGGTGAGCGCCTGGGACATTTGCCGTGCTTCCTGGCCTATGCGCCACGCATAAATCGCTATAAATACGATGCATGAGACCAGTGCCGACCAAAGCCCTATCACATAGGTGAACGGCAGCAAGGGCGGCGGCTCGTGGGCCCAAGGAAGCTGCATGTGATATCGCGCAAGCAGCGAGGCCAGCGCAATATCGAGTGCGGTCAGGATTAGGGTTATGATGAGGGGCTGCGTGGATGCGGAAACCGCGACAGGGACGACCAGAAGAAAGTAAAACGGATTTTGGAGCCCGCCTGTGAGATAAAGCAGCGCCGCGAGTTGCAGGATATCGTAGCCGAGAAGTAACAGAGCATGGCGGCTCGCCAGAGACTGGGCACGCGGAGCCAGCAAGGTCAGCGCAACGTTCAGTGCCGCCGACAGAAAAATAATTGCGAGGCACGGGATCAGCGGGAGCGGAAAGCCAAGACTGAAGTAAACCAGATATATGGTTGCAATCTGCCCCGCGATCGCGAACCATCGGAGCCTGATCGTCGTGGAGAGTCTAAGGCGGCTTCTGTCGAAACCGATTTGAGTGCTTGCCATTATGCAATCCTACAACTTAAACACACGGCCTATAGGCGCGGCTGCCGGCGCATGCGTCAGTAAATTGACGTAATGCGCTTTCAAGACCACGTCATCTTGCAGAGTCTGGCCGGCTGGATGGCGGCTAGATGAAGGACAAGCGAAGGACATTCCATGCAGCGTATCAATCCGGTCCTGTTCATCGTCGTCTTGTTTGTGGCTGGTTTTGCCGCAGCTTACTCGATCCGCCTTACGCCGCAAAGGGCGCAAACCGAGGGGAAAGCACTGATTGGCGGTCCCTTTTCCCTTTTCGATACAGATGGTAAACGGGTTACGGATCTTAGCTTTCGCGGCAGGCTCATGCTCGTTATGTTCGGCTACACTCACTGCCCGGACGTGTGTCCCACCGAATTGCAGAATATCGCCGAGGTGATGGGCAAGCTTGGGGCCGATGCGAGCCAGGTCGCGGCGCTCTTTATTACCGTGGACCCCCAACGCGATACGCAAGAGGCTCTAGCGTCCTATATCCAGGCCTTCAGACCGGCTATTACCGGCCTCACCGGCAGCCCGGATGACGTCGCAAGCGCCGCGAAGGCTTACCGTGTTTACTTCAGAAAGGCGGCCGGCGGCGCGGATTACACCGTCGACCATTCGGCCTACGTCTATCTCATGGACCGGGAGGGTAATTATGTTACTCACTTCACGTTCAATACGCCCGCCGAAACCATGGTCCAGGCGATAAAACGACAAATCTCGGGCGAAAAAAGCTCATAATTCAAGGGAGGTTCAAGGCTAAACGAAAGATTAATTCCCCTCGCACGAATAGCATGTCAGCTTAGCTCTAACGGTACAGTGTAAGAATTGCCTGCGACGGTCTTTGAGGCGCTTGTAGCGTGGTTTTGTAATCAGGCGTTCACTCACTAAAGGAGATCGCGTGCTCTACCACCTTTATGAGTTGGGCCAAGCTGCCATATCTCCCGCACGGGTGGCCGCTAACTCAACCCGCTTTCTCATGCGGAACCCCTTCAATCCCCTGTCCTATACGAATATTGGGCGCAACGCGGCCGCCGCTGCCGAACTCTTGGAACGGACGACGCGGCGCTACAAGAAGCCGTCATTCGATATCCCCCGCACGCTGGTGAAGGGGCAGCCAGTCGCGGTCACAGAGGAGATTGTCTGGCGCAAGCCCTTCTGCAACCTCATTCGCTTCAAGAAGCACATTCAGGGCACCCCTGCGGGCGAGCCGCGGCTTCTCATATTCGCACCGCTGTCCGGGCATTTTGCTACGCTCCTGCGCGGAACGGTGGAGGCCATGCTGCCTTTCGCCGACGTCTATATCACCGACTGGCAGGATGCCCGCTTCGTCTCCCTGCAGGAAGGCAATTTCGATCTCGATACTTATATAGATTACACCATCGAGATGATCGAGCTTTTCCAGGGCGACGTGCACGTCATGGCTGTGTGCCAGCCCTCCATACCGGTTCTATCGGCTGTGGCGCTGATGGAGACCCAAGACAGTCCGGCGATACCGCGCAGCATGATCCTCAAGGGCGGCCCGGTTGACACCCGTGTCAGTCCGACCGCGGTGAACAAGCTTGCGGAACGGCGGGGAACGAATTGGTTCCGGCGGACGGTAATCACGTCGGTGCCATGGCCGAATGCGGGGCATGGGCGGCTCGTTTATCCTGGCTTCCTCCAGCTCACCGGCTTCATGGCCATGAACCTCGACCGGCACGTGACCGCGCATAAGGAGCTGTTCGTCAACCTCGTCAAAGGCGACGGCGACTCGGTGGAGAAGCACAAGGAGTTCTATGACGAATATCTCGCGGTGATGGACCTTACCGCGGAATATTATCTGCAAACCATCGACCAAGTTTTCGTCAAGCATCAGCTCCCGAAGGGCGAGATGTTCCATCGCGGCCGGCTTATCGACCTCACGGCCATCCGCCGCACTGCGCTCATGACCATCGAGGGCGAAAAGGACGACATTACCGGCCTCGGCCAATGCGAGGCGGCGATTGGCCTCTGCGCGGGCTTGTCCCGGTCGAAAAAGCGGCATTACACGCAAGCTGGCGTCGGCCATTACGGCATTTTCAACGGATCGCGCTACCGGCACGAAATCGTGCCCCGAATCGTGGCGTTCATGTCGGATCAGGACGTCCGGGGCGGCAGCCTGCGTTGGATTTTGCACCGCCTTGCCGGCGAAAAAGGCGTTGAAGCCTCGCCCCCAGCACTTCTGCACACAGCCGCAGCCGCAACCGCCACGCAGGCTACCGAAGAAAACGCGGTCCGCCTTTCGTCGCTTCCCGCAAAGCCGATGCTGAAAATGAAAAAGGGCCGTTCGCTCGCAAGGCTGTCCGCCGGCCATGGGAAGACT
>JBKQOR010000017.1:0-15965 GCA_052145435.1 Rhodomicrobium sp.
CAGTCTCAGCGCTACGACGGGCAATATCGGCACGGTCAATGCCACGACCGTGACGGCGACCGGCACCATCACGGGCGGCACACTCACCGACGGCACCGCCTCAATCAGCGGCGGCAACATCACGGGCGTGAACGGCCTCACCGCTTCGACTGGCAATATCGGCACGGTCAATGCCACCACCGTGACGGCGACCGGCACGGTTCAGGGCGGCACACTCACCGACGGCACCGCCTCAATCAGCGGCGGCAATATCACGGGCGTGAACAGTCTCAGCGCTACGACGGGCAATATCGGCACGGTCAATGCCACGACCGTGACGGCGACCGGCACCATCACGGGCGGCACACTCACCGACGGCACCGCCTCAATCAGCGGCGGCAATATCACGGGCGTGAACGGTCTCAGCGCTACGACGGGCAATATCGGCACGGTCAATGCCACGACCGTGACGGCGACCGGCACGGTTCAGGGCGGCACGCTCACCGATGGCACCGCCTCCATCAGCGGCGGCAGCCTCACCGGTGCGGTCAACGGCACGTTCTCGGGGACGGTCAGCGCCGGCACTGTGTCCGCCACCACTGGCAACATCACAACGCTCAACTCGACCACGATCAACAACAGCGGCGCAACCAACACCGGCTCGCTCAATGTCACGGGCGCATCCGCATTCGGTAGCACCGGTCAAGCGACGATCGATGCCAGTGGAAATATTTCTACGAGCGGCAGTATCTCCACAAGCGGCGGCCTGACCTCCACCGGGCTTTCGACGTTCGGCTCGGGGGCGGGAACGACGACGACCATCGACTCGGCCGGCAATCTCACGACTGGCTCTGGGACGCTCGCGACCTTTAACGGCAACGCGGTCTTCAACGGAACATTAACCGCCAATGCGCTCAACGTAGGGACCATTTCGGCAACCAATTTGAGCGGCACAACGGTCACTGCCGGTTCCGGCGGGCTGAATTCCACTGGCGGGCTTAGCGTGACTAATGGAACATCGGCGTTTGGCACAACCGGTCAAACAACGATTGACAGCTCCGGCAATGTAAGCATCGGGGGCACGCTGAGCGTGACGGGTCTGACCACCACCAACGGCATTGCCAACACCGGCAATATCGCCACCGGCACGCTGAGCACGACGGGGCTGGCGACGCTCTACTCGGCCTCGGTGACGAACGGCCTTTCGGTCGGCGGCACGACAACCACCAACGGCATCGTCAACACCGGCAACATCGCCACGGGCACGCTGGACGTGAACGGTCTGACCACCACCAACGGTATCGCTAACACCGGTAACATCGCCACGGGCACGCTCGGCGTAACGGGGCTCGCAACCACTAACGGCATTGCTAACACCGGCAACATCGCCACAACCACGCTGGACGTGACGGGTCTGACCACAACCAACGGCATTGCTAACACCGGTAACATCGCCACGGGCACGCTGAGCACAACCGGGCTGGCGACGCTCTACTCGGCCTCGGTGACGAACGGCCTTTCGGTCGGCGGCACGACAACCACCAACGGCATCGTCAACACCGGCAATATCGCCACCTCCACGCTTGGCGTCACCGGACAAGGCACCTTCGGCTCCATCGTCTCGAACGGCAACACGCAGACGGCATCGTTGACCGTCACCGGCAATAGCCAGGTGAACACGCTGACGGCCACCGGCGCGGTAAGCCTCAACGGCGGCGCGACTGTGAAGGGCGGTCTCGGCGTCAAGGGCGGAACGACGACCGACACGCTGAACGTCACCGGCAATGCAACGTTCGGCGGCACGGCGACGACGGCGGGCCTTGCTACGTTCAATGGCGGCACGCAAACGAACGGCAGCGCGGTGGTGACAGGTAACCAGTCGGTTGGCGGCACGCTGACCGTTACCGGCCTGTCGAACCTCAATGGCGGCGCGAACATCACGGGGAATACAAGCGTCACCGGCACTTTGTCCTCGACCGGGCTCATTACGGGCAATAACGGTCTTAATATTACGGGCGGCGGCGCAACCTTCACGGCCGCAAACGGAAATCAGACCACAATAAATGGCGCAACGGGTGCTGTGAACATTACCGGCGGCCTCACGGTCGATTCGCTGACTGCGGCCTCGTTCAATTCCGGCATTAACGTAGCGGGCGGGAATGCCAACTTCACCGCATCCAATGGCACTGCCACGAATATCAGTGGCTCCACCGGCACGTACACCCAGACGAACTCCAGCGGCCAGTATATAACGCTGAACGCAAGCGCCGACCCGGTCATCACGGTCAGCGGGGGAACGCCGGCGACCACGACCACGGTCAACAACGGTAATGTGACGGCCGGAGGCAATGTGAGCGTGGGCGGCACGGCGACGGTCACCGGGCAGGCTTACCTCAATGGCGGCGCGACGGTCGCAAACACCTTCACCGTCAGCGGCCCAGGCAATAGCGGCCCAGCCACCACTATCGACATGGGCGGCAACGTGGTGCATGACATCGGCGCTCCGGTGCTTGCCACAGACGCGGCGAACAAGGCTTATGTCGATGCCGGGATCAATGCAGTCAACCAGCGGATGGACAAGGTCAGCGAGGGTGTCGCAATCGCAATGTCGGTCCAGAACCCCGTCTTGACGGGCGGCGACCACTTCGGCATGGCCGTGAACTTCAGCGACTTCCAAGGCAACGGTGCGTTTGGCGCCTCAGCGGTCGGTATTGTCGCCCAGAATGTTTTCGGCATTGGCGACAAAGTCGGAGTAACCGGCGGCTTCGGCGTGAGCAACAACCAGGCTGCCGGCCGCGTCGGCATGCAGGTCACTTGGTAAGTGCCGCTCCTCTGAACGGCACCGCAGCGGGGGCTGGTGCATAAGCGGACGGCCCCTTTTTAGCCCAGCAACGGCATGGGCGGCGCCTCAAGAGCACAGCGGGCGGCTATTTCGCCGCGACGTTTGCCCCGTTGGCCGCAGCAGCGTCTTGGCGCCTGGGCGGGCGGATAAAGATGCGCAAGCTTACCGGTTTCAGCGGTTTGCCGGCCGAGAGAATATGACCCACTTGCATTTGCGGCCCGCCAAATTCCGCCGCGCGCTTATGGCATATCTCGTCGTCCTCGTCGCAGAACCCCAAGAAGCCCTCCTCTGCCAGAGAGGCGGCCGTAATCCAGGGCGAGTGGCGCGGGTCGAAATCGAGAAATGCCGACGTATCCTGACCGCTATAGAAGGAGGTCCCGTTCGCGTACATCTCCGAGCCCGCGACGATGCGCAAGGGGCGCCCGGTCACCCCGGCCCACATGCGCATGGCTTCGCGGGCCACTTCGTTCGCCCGCTTGGATTGCCGGTGCGTCAGATCGTCCAGAACATACGGAAGTATCGGGGCGGCTAGGAACGCGCCTGCATAAAGCGCGGCCACCGTCCCGGCCGTCAGACGGCGTAAAGCAACCGGCGGCGGCCTCAACGTCTCGATCAGGAGCAGGGGAACCAGGAAGAAGATCGGGCTCGCGAAGTTCGTCGAGAGCCTCATGTGCCCAACAAGCGCGGCGAGGAGAGTGAGCACGAATGGCGCGAGAGCGAGGATCGCAACGAAGCGCGCGTAATTTGGCGCGACAGGCGCAGCCTCAGCATCGTCCGGGCCTTGCCGGCTCTTGCGCCTGGAAAGCAGGATAAGCGCGAGCCCAAGAAGATTGAAACCGGCGCACCCTAGGATGAAGGTCGCGATGCTGCCGTAAGTCCGCGCCGTGGAATACGCGGTTTTCGCTTCCGCATATTTGAATGGGAGAAAGTCGTTCTCTATCAGCCACCACACATGAGGCGCAAAGAGAAGCGCGGCAACCGCCACCGAGACATAGGGTAGTAGCGAGCGGTAATACCGGCGCCAATCCGGATGGAAAAAGGAAGCGCCGAAGCACGATATCAGAAGAAGCGCGCTATAATATTTCGATAGCAGTCCCGCCGCGGCCAGGACACCGAACATAATGGCGTCGCGCAGCCGCTGCTTCTCCATGGATAAGACAAAGAAATAAACCGTCCATGGCCAAAGCGAAATCTGGATAAAATTAGCGTTATATTGATGACCCTGTATGGTATAGAAGGGAATAAGCAATATCAAAAGCGTTGCATTCAAGCGTTGTCTGCCCGGAGTAAACAACCCAACGAGCTGCCATACGCCAAGGACCGCAATGCCGGAATTCAAATTGGCGAGGAGATAAAATGCCCAATTGGTCCGGGGGAAGACCTCGAACCAGACGCCCGCGATCCATGCCCAGAAGGGCGGATGCTTGTAGTATCCAAGCTGAAACTCGCGGCCCCAACTATAGGCTTCGACCATATCCTGGTGAAGCGCGCCGTCGTTGGATAAGGTGGCGTAAACCGTCCAGACCGCTGCGTGCAAACAAAGGAAAGCGATAGTGAGCACGGAAGCGTGCCAGGGCCTCTGCAAAAAAGCCAACTTTCTCAACACTGGCGTTGAAACTCACAGTCATTCCGGATGAGCTTTGGGTAGCCTGTTTTTGCCGTATGCACAAGCTCGCGTGCCATAGCGTTGTTAACGGCGGGTAGCCCCAGGGGCGCCGGCGGGTATTACGAGCCTCGTTCGGTAAGCTTTTTGAACGCACGCATTGCTGCAAACCCCATATTCGTTTGACGGCCGCAGCACAGACTGGCAGCTTCCTGTCGATGAAAGCGAATGACGAGACTGAAAACGGAAACCAGAGCCAGGGGCCGTCCCCGGTGCGCTTGGGACTCTATGCCGCGGCCTGCGTGTTCTCGGTAGCCTCCGGCTTCTACACCGCTCTTTGGTTGCGCGGGGATGGAGAGCGCAGCGTGCCTCCCATCGTAGCGGAGCGCGAAGCCGGCTTTAGCGCGCCAGCGGGTCAACTCGTCCGGCGGGCAGAGCCGCAAGCGATGCCCGATCTCGTCTTCTCCAGTGCCGATGGCAAGCCTCACCACCTCTCCGAATGGCGCGGAAAGGTCGTGCTTCTCAATTTGTGGGCGACGTGGTGCGCGCCTTGCAAAGCGGAAATGCCTTCGCTCGATAGGCTGCAAGCCAAGCTTGGCAGCGATGCGTTCACGGTGCTCGCGATCAGCGTGGACCGGACCGGTATGGACAAGCCCGCATCGTTCTTCGCCGGCAATGGCATCACCCATCTGACCCTATACAATGACAACACTTCGCAGACCTTGAATGGTTTGCGGGTGTCCGGGCTGCCTGTTTCAGTTATATTGAATAGGGAGGGCCGCGAGGCTGCGCGGCTCATCGGCCCCGCCGATTGGGACGGTCCCAGGGCTACGGCGCAGATTGAAGAGTTCCTCAATGCCGGCCGCGGCCCGGGTTAAATTGACGCACCGGATCAGCTGCTCTTGATCTCGATCTTCTTCTCGGCCTTCACCATCTCGGGCCGCTTCGGCAGTGTGACGGTCAGCACGCCCTTGTCGAAGTTTGCTTGGACCTTGTCCTCGTCGACGGTTTCGGGCAACCTGATCGCGCGCTGGAAGGAGCCAAAGCTTCGCTCCATGAAGTGGTAGTTCTCGCGCTCATCGGTGCGCTCGCTTTTCTTCTCGCCGCGAATGCTAAGAACGCCATCATGAATCGTCAGCTGGATGTCTTTTTCATCGATGCCGGGAAGATCGGCCTTCACCACCAGCTCCTTTTCGGTTTCCTTAACGTCCCAGGCCGGTGTAAGACCTTGCGCCGCGGGAAAGGCTTGGCGCAAGTTGGTGAGAGAGGGCATTCCGGTGAGAAAGCTGTCGAACAAGCGGTCCATCTCGGAGCGGAATGTTTGAAATTGGTCGGAATAGCGGGAGGGGAGGCGTCCGCCTTGCCCTTTGCCAGTTACATCGTCAGCCATCGGTGTCTCCTTTGATGTGCTAACATTGAACTCTAAGCGCCCCCATGGCTTGGGAGCCGGCAAGCATATATCTATTGCCTCCGGCACGCTTATTCAACAGCTGGAAGAAAGTGATTCTCATGAGTTTGGCGACGAGCCGGGTCCGTTCGAGTACGAAAGCTGCTGCCGCCGCCGAAGACCGTCACATCCATCTTCCTGACGGCCGGAAACTCAGCTATTGCGAATTTGGCTCGCCGCGGGGTCTTCCGGTTCTCGGGTTCCATGGAACGCCGGGATCGCGGTTTATGTTCCGTCTCGTTCACGAGCCGGCGCGCCGTATGGGCATGCGGATCATAGCGCCGGAACGGCCCGGGTTCGGGTTGTCGACCTATCAGCATAATCGTACCCTTGCCGATTGGGCCGGCGATATAGCGGCGCTGGCGCACCAGCTGGGGCTGAGCCAGTTCGGTGTCGCCGGTATCTCGGGCGGCGGCCCGTATGCGGCAGCCTGTGCCGCGCTCTTGCCTGGCAGGGTCACCGCTGCCGCCCTCATCAGTCCCGTTGGTCCTCTTTGCCCTCCAGAAGGCCCGGAAACGATAGGGACAGCGAGATATGTGACGTTCCGGCTGCTTCCCCGCATAACGCCCGCAATGAAGGGCGCGTTCTCTCTGGGCCGGCTCATGTTTCTGAATGCACCCGACTCCATGTACGGCTTTATCCGCAGACGGGCCTGCCCGGTCGACCGCCGGATATTGCACCGGCCGGATATAAGGCGAAATCTTCTCGAAGGCGTATCGGAGGGGTTGCGGCCGGGCATCCGCGGAGTAATCCAGGAGATGCGGATCTTCTGTAGGCCATGGGATATACCGTTCGATGCGGTGCAAGCACCGGTTTTGCTCTGGCAAGGCACCAACGACAGGAATGTGCCGGTAGCCGCGGCTTTGAAGCTGGCGGGCCTTATTCCCGGCTGCGAGCTTCATCGCCTCGAAGGTGCGGGCCACTATTGGATTTTCGAGCACATTGAAGAAGTTTTAAAGGCGATCAGGAACAAGATGAATCCGCACTCGCTTTAGGCTCCGCCAACGTTTCAAACCTCATGTTCCCCTTAAAAGACTCAATCAGGATCCCCTACCCGCCACTGGCAACCTATTTTCTTATATTCGCCAATGCCGTTGTCTTTCTCTATCAAGAGTCGCTCAGCAGCCACGCCGCCTATGCATTCTCAGTTCGCTACGCCCTGGTCCCCCGGCGCTTTTTCGATCCGGCCTGGGCGCACGCTCAAGGCCTGAGCCCCCACGATTATCTGCCATTCATCACCGGCACATTCATGCATGGCGGCTGGTTGCACATCGTTCTCAATATGTGGACACTGTTCATTTTCGGAGCGTCGCTCGAAGGCCGCATCGGACGCCTCGGCTTTCTCAGCTTTTATCTGGTCTGCGGGTTCATCGCGAGCTTCGTGCATGCCTATTTCAATATGGATTCCACACTGCCAACGCTTGGGGCTTCGGGCGCAATCGCCGGCGTGCTCGGTGCCTACGCCACCACATTCCCAAGGGCCAGAATCACGATTTTAATCCTGATCGTCTTCCTCCCGTTCTTCTTCAAGATCCCGGCGCTCGGCTATGCGCTGATTTGGTTTGGGTTTCAATTCCTGGAAGGCTTCACGAACCTTGCTTCGCACGACATGGGAGGCGGGATCGCCTGGTGGGCGCATATTGGGGGGTTCGTCGCGGGATTGGTGCTGATCCCGCTTTGGCGCTTCGGGCCGGACCGGACGTTTGACGAGGAAAACGTGCTTCGGGCGAAGGCAAACCGGCTGGCGCCGGCCCGAGAGTCTCGCCCTCCGCGCGATCAGGAGCCGGGCGGCTGGACACGCGGCCCGTGGGGCTAGGCTGAGCTTAAAGCCGCGGTAGAGGCGAGACGCCGATAACCGCTGCGTGCAACAAGATCAGCGCGAGATAAAGGGCGATCGCGGCGAGAAAGCGCCTGGGGTCTGCACGCATACCGGCGCCGCGGAACCGGCTTGCGAAAACCGCGGCAAAAGGAATGAGCGATGTTGCCGCAGTCCGGCTCTCCCACAGCTCCGGCCCCCATTCCCGCCGCCTGCGTGCGTCCAGCGCAAACGTGCCGGCTATACCGAAGGTGGCGAACATCCCAAACAGGATGACATGGGCCAAATCGCCGTTCGGCACGATATGCGCCGCGGCCCAAAGCGTAATCGCCCATAAGAGCGGATGCCGGGTGATGCCGGCGATGCCGGGCCGCTGCGGGTCGAAGGTGGTGCCTGCGCGCCCCGCGATGGAAAACGGGTCTGGCGCGGCGATGCCAAAGGCAATGAGCAGGCAGGCGAACGGCATGACGATGTTCGGAACCCAGAGCTGCCACGGTTCGAAGCCCAAAAGCGCTATCCGGGGCGCGTGGTCAGCCGCGTCGATCAGCCAGGCAAGCAGCACGAACGAGACAGCGGAATAAAGAACGGTAAAGGCTGTGCCGCCGAGCCGGGCGCGCAAACTGCGCCGGATCGCGGGCCGCGCCGGTACGATATGCGAGGCGAGAAAGGCGCCAAGCGCGGCTGTGAATTCAACCCAACCAGAATGCTCAGACGTCATGCCCCGTTACCCCTCAGTTCCATTGGGGCGCTGGCTTTGTGCAACGGGCCGGCGCCGGGCCGCCTAAAATCAGGCGAGCGCATGCGCCCCGCTTCCGGCGTCCGCAAGCCAGCTCTCGAGCAGCGCTTTTTCGCGCGACGTAATCGTTTCAAGGAACTCGGCCGCGCCCTTCATCTGGCGGAATGCCGAATAGCCTCTTTCGAGAAAGTTTTGCAGCTCCAAAAGCCCCGCCGCGGCGGCCGGGCCGCGCATCACCGCGAGCGTCGTGCCAAGAAAGGGCTTTTTCGTCAGGCGGTCGAGAGACTGGCCCAGATGCATGATGAGCTCGATTTGCCGCTCCCGGTCTTGGCGCCGCCCAACCTCACGGTAGGCCGTGGCATAGTCCGCCGGGGTCAATTCGAAAACCTTGTCTCCGAGCATCGCGACCATGGCGGCATCGAGCGATTCCGATAAGGCGTTCAGCTCGAAGGCATCGGCTACGGTCTCAAGCCCTGCAGCGGGCAGCACCGAAATCATAAGCGGCAGGATGCGCCGAACCGCCTCCTCATGGCGGCTCAAATCCTTGGGACCATAGATGTCGCTCAAGAAAAACAACGCCGTCTTCGCGAAGCGCGGACTTTCGAGGAGGTCCGCATGGGTGCCCGCGAGCCGCCCGGCCTGCCACGTTCGGAGCGCGTCGCGCTGTGCGAGCGCATGCGGCGCTGAGGCAAGCCCTGCGCGCGCGCCGGCCGCGGCATCGAGCTGTGCTACTATCCGGGCGGAGATTGCGTTCTTGATAGTCAAGTGTATCCCTTTATGATGTATTTACCGGATGGGTGCATCCGTAGGTAAAGTCAAGACTGGCTGACCGGCCACAAAAGACCATCGGGCCGCCAGCTCCTAAGAAATTAAGCCCGCAAGCGGCGTGCTCCTGCCGCAAAGGTATATACCATGCCGGAAGCCGAACGTTTATCGCCGGTGGATACGACCTGGCTCCGTATGGACCGTCCGGCGAACCCGATGGTCATCGTCGGCGTGCTTATAATCGAGGGGCCGGTCAAGCTCAACCTACTCGAAGAGACGCTAGCCGAACGCTTCCTTGCGATACCGCGCTTCAGGCAGCGGGTCGAGATACGCGCCGGCGAGCATTGGTGGACCGAGGACCCCCATTTCGAGCGGCAAAGGCACGTAAAGCGTGTGCGCCTGCCCGGCAAGGCCGGCAAGGAGGAGCTGCAACGCTATATCGCGGAGCTGGCGTCCGAGCCCATGGACAAGACGCGCCCGCTTTGGCAGATCAGGATCGTCGAGCACTATGAGGGCGGCGCGGCTGTCGTTATCCGGATCCATCACGCCATCGCCGATGGCATAGCGCTCGTCGGCGTCATGCTCTCGATCACCGACGGCCAGGAAGGTCAGCGGCCTTGGGGGGAGGCACCTCGCCAAGGCAAAAAACTGAAGCTGCTCTCGATCCCCGGCCTTGAAACGCTCAGCAAGGGCGTAACGCTCACCGCCGATGTTTGGGAGGAAGCCAGACACCTCGCCGGCAGTCCCGCAAAGACGATCCGCACCGGCGCGGGCGTTGCGGGCGAGCTGGCCTGGCTGCTCTTGATGCCGCAGGACAGCCCGACGCGCTACAAGGGCAAGCTCTCGGGCAATAAGCGGGTAGCCTGGACCGACCCGGTCGCGCTGCCTGAGGTTCACGCGGTGAGCCGCGCGCTGGGATGCTCGATCAACGACATGCTGCTTGCCTCGGTCGCGGGCGCGCTCGGCGCGTATCTGAAAGAGAAGGGCGACAGGATCGAGGGCGTGGAGATCCGCGCGCTCGTGCCGGTGGATATGCGCGGCGAGCATCAGGCAGCGGAGCTCGGCAACCGCTTCGGCATCATCGCCGTCGAGCTGCCGGCCGGCATCGAGAACCCGCTTCAGCGTCTTGCGGAGGTGCACCGCCGCATGAAGGAGCTTAAGGAGTCGCTTGAGCCGCCGGTGACGCTGGGCTTGTTCATGGTGCTCGGCTATGCGCCGAAGATCGTGCAGGATAGGCTGTTCAACCTGCTCCTAAGCCGCGCTACGGCGGTAATGACGAACGTTCCAGGGCCGCGCCATCCGCTTTATCTTACGGGGCAGGAGATCAAGCAGCTCATGTTCTGGGTGCCGCAATCGGGCGATATCGGCATGGGCGTCTCGATCCTGTCCTTCAACGACATGGTGCAGTTCGGGCTCATCACCGACGCGGCCTTGGTGCCCGACCCCGAAGCTATCATTGCGCATTTCAGGCCGCAATTCGAGCAGCTACTTTATTACGTGCTGATGGAGCCTTGGGGCGACGCGCAGGACCAGGAGACGGTGCACCACGACGCGCACCACGCGCCGCTGTCGCACCATCCGCGCCCGAAGAAGAGCCGCAAACCTGCGACGGCGGCCGCGCCGAAGCCCAAGAGCGCGGCACGGCGCCAGCTGCCGCGGCCTTAGAGCCTATCCGCTTTTGATGGAATCAAAAGCGGGCTCTAGCTTTTTGTTTTATCGTGCGTCTTTTCGGAAAACCGCTTCACACTTTTCCGGACGCACTCTAGCGGCCGCCGCGGCGGAATCCCGTCATTGCGATGGCGAGCGCAGCGCGGCCGGAAGCAATCCAGGGGCAGCACATGCCGCTCTAGATCGCCGCGGCGCCTATGGCGCCTCGCGATGACGCCGCGCCCTCTTTTAGGCCCCGGCAAGGTTAGCGAACCGGAAATTCGCGTCCCAATTTTGAGCCTTCCTTAAGGCTAACGGGCGCGCAAAAAGATAATTAACGGGTTTTTTCGATGCAGGATTCGTAGGCGGAATCGCTAAAAAATCGCGATTTTTGCGGCGGGGAGATATTTAAATCCGCCGCTATTAACCGTCCAGATTTAACTATGCCCGGCCGCAATGCGCCGCTGAAGAGTCCCGGCCTGGAAAAACTGGAAACCATGGCCCCTGTCAGCCGCCCTGAGCCCGTGTAACTTGATGTCTGGAAATTACCTCCGAGGCCCGCAGGGACTTAAGCGAATCGCGCATCGGTATTCCAACCGCCAAGAAGGAACCGCCGATGGCCAGTAACGATACGACGATTGCCGCAGTCATGGAACAGCTCATGGCAGAGGGTCCACAAGCCATGGCGCAGGTCATGACCACGCTCATGAACGCCGCCATGCGGCTCGAGCGCGAGCAGTTCCTGGGCGCGGGCCACTATGAGCGCAGCTCCGGACGGCGCGGCTATGCCAATGGCGCAAAGCTAAAGAAGATCGATACGCCGGCCGGCACGCTGACCCTGGATGTGCCCAAGACGGCGGGCACGCCCAAGCCGTTCTTCCCGCAGAGCCTTGAACGCGGGCGCCGCTCCTGCCGCGCCGTGATGCTATGCGCCGCCGAGATGTACGTGAAGGGCGTCTCCACGCGCAGCGTCGAAAAGGTGCTGGCCGAGTTCGGTATCGAGGGCCTATCCTCGACCCAGGTCAGCCGCGCCGCGGCCATGCTCGATGAAGAGCTCGAAACCTGGAGGAACCGCCCCCCCCGGCTGCTTCCGCTATCTCTTCCTCGACGGGCGCTACGAGAAGACCCGCGAGCACGACGTCGCGGACGATTGCGCCGTGCTCACCGCCATCGGCATCGAGCCCTCCGGCAAGCGCCGGGTGCTGGGCGTCTCCGTCGCGTTCTCCGAGGCCGAGGTACACTGGTGACGGAAGGGCGCATGCCCCGGCCGCGTCAGGCCGGCGGGCGGCGCATTGGGATGTCGAGGAGCTGGACCTCGCGTTCAAGGCTGTGCCGCGCGAAGGCGGCGACAGCGAACCGGCATTTGCCGCGAAGGACGGCAATCCGTGGGACGATCTGCTTCGGTGACGGTGTAACCGCCGGAATAACTGAGTGGGCACAGGGGATCATGGCGTGTTTGAAGTTGCAGTTTGTCACCAAGGATCGTGACCGGCACGGCAATCTGCGGTTTTATGTGCGGCGTCCGGGGAAGCCGAAAATCCGGCTTCGCGGCTTGCCGGGCTCGGAAGAGTTCATGGCTGCCTATAAGGAAGCGCTTGCCGAAACAGGCTGCTCCGAAGCGAAGGCCGAAAAGAGCTTCGAATGGCTGTGCGGGCGCTATTACAAGTCGTCGTATTTCCAGGCGCTGGAGCCGGAAACGCGGCGGCGCAAGCGGGTGGTGCTCGACGAGATTTGCAGCATAGCCGGTACGGGTCGGCGCAAGTTCGGGTCGGCCCCTTTTGCCAGCCTGAAACGGGCGCACGTGCGCAAGCTGCGCGACCTGAAATCCAACCGCCCTGCGGCTGCTGATTTGCTGGTCAAAACGGTTTCGGGGCTATTCAGCTGGGCGATCAAGAACGATCTCGCGACCGTGAACCCTGCGGAAAAGCTGGAGAAGCTCGGAGGCCGCACGGAGGGTTTTTACACCTGGACCGAGGAAGATGTCGAAGCCTTCGAAAACCATTGGCCGGTCGGAACGAGGCAGCGCCTTGCCATGGCGATCATGCTCTATCTCGGCGTGCGGCGTTCGAACGCGGTCGTAATCGGCAGGCAGCATGAAAGCCAGGATGGGCAGATGGTGACCTTCCGGATGTTCAAGGGCCGCAAGAAGGGGGTGCGCATGCTGACGCTGCCAATCCTGCCTCCCTTGCGCGCGATCCTCGACGCGAGCGAGCTTGGGCATGAGGCCTGGTTGGAGTCGAATCTGGGCAAGCCTTACGGCAATGCTGGGTTTGGCAATGTCTTCAAGGATTGGTGCAAGGAAGCCGGGCTGCCGCAATGCCACTGCCATGGCTTACGCAAGATCGGCGCGGTTCGCGCCGCCGAAGCCGGGGCAAGCGAGCACGAGCTTATGGCGATGTTCGGCTGGGAAGATGCGGACATGGCGCGCGTCTACACACGCAAGGCGGCGCAGAAAAAACTGGCCGTAAGCGGTGCCGCGAAGGTCGCGCACCGCATTCCCATTGTCCTACCGACTGTCCCACCGGAAGGAATAGTCAGCAAAAACAGCGCGTTAGAAGCTAGATGGTGGACACGACAGGGATTGAACCTGTGACCCCTACGATGTCAACGTAGTGCTCTACCGCTGAGCTACGTGTCCGGCCAAGGGCGACTTCATAGCATGCGCCGGCAGCCGCTTCAAGGGGCCTTTGCGCCGGTAGCGGGCCATTTGCGGCCCGCTACCGTTCCCTCTGGCAATCGGGCAGCGCGGGCTCCGGAAACCCAGCCGCCGTGCCCGATTGAACCGAACGCTCCGGCATCCACAGGCGAGATGCCTCCGCCTGCAAGGCCAAAAAAAGCTGCAGGTTGGGGCAGAAATCGGGGCTTTCGCCTTCCAAAGCGTAGCCGTCAAGCCAGCGGAGGCAATCGCAGATGGTGTGACAGGACAGGCATCTCGCGCGCGCCTCGGCATAGGCCTCTCCACGGCGCAAGCGGATCAGCGCGGCCGGATCGACATCGAGCCGGCGCATCATCTGGTGCATGCGTACAGCTTGGCGTTCCCCGGAGCGGTAGGCATCCGTTCTCATGCCGCGTCCTCTCGCACCTGCCTGCATCCCTTGCGGCTGTTTCCACGCTCTCGCATATTTTAATATAGAAAAAGACTTCTGAGGCAAAGCTTCCTTGATATGGATCAAGCTCAAGCCACGGGATGCAGTTTGCGCGGATGGCATAACGCCGCGGATTGGACGTGCCTGTGCGTCCGTTCGGGGCACGGGCCGCAAAGGCCAAGGCGGAACGTTCCGCCGCTTAAGGCGTTGACCGAGGCGGAACAGTGCCGCCGGCGGAGTGTCTTACGGTGTTTCTTGGAGCGGATGCCACGCTCTTGGCGCGAATCCAGTTCGCGTTCACGGTGGCTTTTCACATTGTGTTCCCAGCCTTCACAATCGGGCTGTCGTCCTATATCGCGACGCTCGAAGGCGTCTGGTTCTTCAGCGGCGATGGCCGCTTTCAAAGGCTCGCGCGCTACTGGACGAAGATATTCGCGGTATCCTTCGCCATGGGGGTCGTCTCCGGCGTGCCCATGTCCTACCAGTTCGGCACGAATTGGAGCCGGTTCTCCATCGCCACCGGCAATGTGATCGGCCCGCTCCTGGGCTACGAAGTGCTGATGGCCTTCTTCCTGGAGTCGAGCTTTCTGGGGGTAATGCTGTTCGGCCGGAACCGCGTGCCGCCCTGGCTGCATTTCTTCGCAACCCTGATGGTGGCCGCGGGCACCCTTCTGTCGGCATTCTGGATTCTGGCGGCCAATAGCTGGATGCAATACCCGGCGGGCCACGAGGTCCGCGACGGCATCGCCTATCCGGTCGACTGGATACAGGTGATTTTCAGCCCGACGTTCCCATGGCGCTTCGCGCATATGGTGGTTGCCGCCTATCTCACCACTTCGGTCGTGGTGCTGGCTGTGGGCGCCCGCTACCTGCTTGCGGACAAGTTCCACGACGAGGCGCGGATCATGATCGGCATGGGGCTCGGTTTGGCGCTGGTGCTCGCCCCCGCCCAGCTCATTATTGGAGATTTGCACGGCTTGGACACCGCGCAATATCAGCCCGCGAAGCTTGCCGCCATCGAAGCACACTGGGACGGCACTAGCCCCGCGGATCTTGTGTTGTTCGCGATCCCCGACGAGGCCAAAAGCCGCAACGATTACGAACTCGGCATCCCGAAGCTGGGCAGCTACGTCATTACTCGCGATTGGAACGGACTTTACAAGGGGCTCAACGATTTTGCGCCCGCCGATAGGCCGCCACTTTGGCCGCCATTCTTCGCTTTTCGGCTTATGGTTGCGATAGGTACTTTTCTGATCCTCCTGGCCTTCTACGGCGACATCCAATGGCTGCGGGGAAGGCTGTTCGAAAGCCGCCTGTTTCTTTGGCCGGCCGCATTCTCCTGGCCGCTCGGTTTCATCGCCGTGCTTTCCGGCTGGACCGTAACAGAGGTTGGGCGCCAGCCCTGGCTTGCCACCGGCATCGTCAGGACCGCGGACGCGGCTTCGCCGCTGGCGGCCGGCGCCGTGGGTGCAACCGTGATCCTTTTCGCCCTGGTGTATCTCGTAGTCTACTCCGCGGGCATCTACTACATGAACCTGCTGATCCGCCGGGGGCCGGTGCCCGAGGCTGAGGCTCCATCCGGGGTGGATAGGGGCCATGTGCCGCACCGGCCCATCTCGGCGGCAACCGGGACAGGCGGTGGCCCAACCTTCGCGGAGGAGGGGAGTTAGTACTCATGCTGCTGAACCGTAGTACCCAGCACTACCGTCACTCCCCTCACCCCAGCCCTCTCCCCATGGGAGAGGGAGTCCCGCTGTGCCCGTTGTTAGGGCGTCCCCTCTCCCATCGGGAGAGGGACAGGGTGAGGGGAGATTCCCTAGTTCATCACACCATCCGCTAATTTCAGCGCCCGTGCGCCTTCGCGGGAATGATGCTGCGGAAGCATTCCGGTAGTCGAACTTCATCACGCCTCCACCGCCATGATCGCAAGCGTCCGCTGCAGCGTGCCCTTTTCGCCGGTCTCGTAGATCACGGGCAAATCCACATCCACGCTGCCGGCCACGCCGGACAGCGCCGCGATCGGCTTGGCGTAGTTGGCGTCGAT
>JBKQOR010000018.1:0-24818 GCA_052145435.1 Rhodomicrobium sp.
CCGCCACGACGCTCGTCCCCTCTGGTCTCTGGGGCGCCACCCCCGGTCAGCATCTCGTCCCCGGTCACCACCGAGGGGCCACCGTGGACAACAACGCTGCTGTGGTCCAAGGCGATTGGTGTCCATACCACTTGCAGCAGTTCTTGACGTGTCTGACCACCTGCCGCTGTCACCGCAGAGGCCAACTGCTGTGCGGTGATTGGCCGCACCACTAATGACTGCACCGATAAAACCGGTGACCCGATGGTGTCGGTCAGCTCCAAAGACACCGCGCCGTCCCCGGCCGGCGCGAGGCGTGCCCGTACCCGGGTGGCCCCCGTGGCGTACAGCGACACTCCCGCCCAGGTGAACGGCAACACCACGTCACCGGCCTGCTCGGTCTCTGTGAGCAACCCGGCATGCAACACCGCATCCAACAAGGCCGGATGAATCCCAAACGCGCCGACCTCCACCCCGTCGGGCACGGCGACCTCGGCAAAGACTTCCTGCCCCCCCCGCCACAGCGCCTGCAACCCTTGAAACGCCGGACCGTACCCGTAGCCGCGGGCGGCCAGTCGCTCATAAGCGCCGGTCACATCGACGGCGGTGGCCCCAGCGGGCGGCCACACCGACAAATCCGCCGCCGAGGACGCCGCTGCGGGGCTGACCCCCAGCATGCCCTGGGCATGTAACACCCACTCCGCATCGGGTTGGTCGCCACTCGAATACACCGATACCTGACGGCTACCGGATTTACCAGGGCCAGAGACAACCACCTGCACCCGCACCGCGGCCCCCTCGGGCAGCACCAGCGGCGCTATCAGCGTCAACTCCTCCACCACCGCGCAGCCGACCTCATCACCAGCGCGGATGGCCAACTCCACAAAACCCGTCCCCGCCAGCACCACCACCCCGGCCAACGCATAGTCGGCCAGCCACGGGTCAACACCCACCGATAGCCGGCCGGTCAACACCACCCCACCGGAATCGGGCCGCTCGACCACCGCACCCAACAACGCATGCTCTGCCCCGGCCAACCCGACACCACGCACATCCCCGGCCCCCGCCGATGCCGCCGCCAACCAAAACCGCTGCCGCTGAAACGCGTACGTCGGCAACTCCACCGTGCGAGCGTCGCTACCGGCGAACACCCCGGACCAGTCCACGCCCAAACCCGCAACGTAGGCCTGGCCCACCGACATCCAAAACCGTTGCAACCCACCGTCATCACGACCCAACGTCGGAATCACCACTGCGCCCACGGGTTCTCCCCCGCCCTCAGCGACGATGTCCTCAATGTCGGCGATCAACACCGGATGCGGACTGGGCTCGATGAACACGTTGTAACCGTCTTCCCACAACCCACGGACCGCGGACTCGAACTGGACGGTCTCACGGAGATTCCGATACCAGTAGTTGTTGTCCAGATCTGTCGTATCTACCAAGCCGCCGGTGACTGTCGAATAGAATTCGATGTCGGTCGACCGCATCGGCTCTATCGCGTCTAACTCCCTGAGTAATTCACCCTTGAAACGCTCGATCATCGGAGAATGACCGGAGACGCTCGAGGGAATCCGAAACGCTCGAACTCCAGATTCTCCACACTCGACGACAATGCTCCTGAGGTCCTTCACCGCACCGGAAAGAACCGTCGTCCTAGGGCCATTGATCGCAGCCACCACCACGGCCCCCGGCCAACGGTCCAAGCGTTGCATCACCTCGGTGGCGGGCAGACAAACCACAGCCATTCCACCCGCCCGCTCCGCGCCGGCCAACTGCACCAATAACCGGCTGCGTAACGCCACCACCGCCGCCGCATCCCGCAGCGACAGCGCCCCGGCCACATACGCCGCGGCGATCTCGCCCTGTGAATGCCCGACCACGGCATCAGGAACCACGCCCACCGACTGCCATACCCGGGCCAACGACACCATCACCGCCCACAACACCGGCTGCACCACATCGACCCGATCCAACCCCGGTGCGCCCTCTACCCCCTGCACCACATCAAGCAGCGACCAATCCACAAAATCCGCCAACACCTCACCGCAACAACGCATCTGGTCAGCGAACACCGGCGAGGCATCCAACAACGGCACCGCCATTCCCGCCCACTGCGAACCCTGGCCGGGAAACACCATCACCGTCTTTCCCACCGAATCGGCCCGACCCAGCACCACCTCGGCACCCGGCCGGCCGTCGGCCAACCTCGCCAACCCCGCCATCAACTGCTGCCGATCAGCCCCCACCACCACCGCCCGATGCTCAAACACCGACCGGGTGGCGACCAACGACCACCCCACATCCACCGGATCCAACCGCTCATCAGCTTGCACCGAGGCCAGCAACCGGGCCGCCTGCCCGGCCAGCGCCTCACCCGACCTAGCCGCCAGCACCCACGGCACCACCGATAACCCCACACCACGCGAATCACCTGTCCGGGCCGCGATTTCGGTCACCTCGGTCGGCGGTGGAGCCTGCTCGAGAATCACGTGAGCATTGGTGCCGCCCATCCCGAACGACGACACCCCCGCCCGCCGCGGCCGGCCCTCCGCAACCGGCCAGGGTGATAGCGCCCGATTAACTCTTAGCCCCAGCTTCTCAAGATCAACTTCAGGATTACCGTGCGAGTAATTGAGGCTTGCCGGAATCTCGGCATTTTCCATTGCCAGGACCGTCTTGAGCAGCCCGGCAATGCCAGCGGCGGCGCCGAGGTGGCCGATGTTCGACTTCACAGAACCCACGTGCAGTGGGCGGGCCCCGCGCCCCGCGAACAGCTGGCCGAGCGCCGTCGCCTCGATTGGGTCACCCAGGTGGGTGCCCGCACCATGCAACTCCACGTAATCCACTTGTGCGCTGTCGAGGCTTGCGCGAGCGTATGCCCGCCGCAGAACGGCAGCTTGTCCCGCAACGGAAGGCGCGGTCAATCCAGCAGCATTCCTGCCTGCATGACCCACGACGCTTCCACGAATTACGGCACGGATCCGATCTCCGTCAGCTATCGCCGCATCGAGCGGCTTCAACAGAACCAGGCCGCCTCCCTCACCCCGCACGTACCCGTCGGCGCGTTCATCGAATGCATACGTGTGGCCCGAACCCGACAGAGCACCGAACTTCGCCTCGAGAAGCGCGGTTTCGGCGGCCAAGTTCAGCTGGATCCCTCCTGCGACCGCCAGCGATGACTCCCCACTCCGAAGGCTCTCGCACGCAAGATGCACCGCTACTAGAGAGGAAGATTGACCGCAATCCACGGTGAAACTGGGCCCATGCATCCCGAATGCGAATGAAATTCGGTTGGCGATTAATCCTCGATTGAGGCCCACAAACGAGTGATGATCGAGATCGGCTCCGCGACTGCGGAGGGAAAGCAACGCATAGTCGTCGTTCATCGCTCCGATATAAACGGCAGCATGATCTCCATGCATTCTGTCGGGCGCCATCAGGGAAGCCTCGAGTAATTCCCATGTCAGCTCGAGAGCGAACCGCTGCCGCGGATCCATCGAGCGAGCTTCACGCGGCGATATGCCGAAGAAATGTGCATCGAAATCAGATACGTTGCTTACGTATCCCTCTCGCTGCTGATCAAGACCTGTGCTGCTACCGAGCGGATCCAGCTGGGACCTATGAGCGCGCGGCGGGGTGGTAACTTCTTCGCCACCTCGGAGAATTCTCCAAAATTCGGCCGGGTTTGACGCACCTGGAAATCGGCATGCCATCCCGATCACGGCAATCCCTACCGATTGCAAGCCGTTCTCCATGGACTGACCGCCTCCCGACGAGGGATGCACCTAACCTCTCGTAGGTAACTATTTGCAGTCGTCGCTACCGTCCGGTCGCGACAGGCCTCTGCAAGAACCTTGACGGGCAAAGCCTATACGGCCTCCAGTCCGCAGAGCCGCACCGGCGGTGGGTGCTCAACCGGGGCCGGTCCAAGAACGCGTCGACCTCGGCCTCGGCAGCGGTCCGGATGATCAACCCGACACCTAGGCACGAGACATCCTCGATGGCCTCCCCCGGAGCTCCCGCGAGCTGTGTACACGGCGTCGATCTCATTATCATCGAGTCGGTGCGCGAGACTCATGTTGACACGGGGATCGTCTTCCCGCGGCTGAGTCGGTAGCTGGGCAACCTACGTTCGTTGTCGTTTGCTAGCGTCGACGCCTGGGGCGACCGACCTTTACCTGCGGGTCAGACGGGTAGTCTCGACACAAGTAAGGAATTCAACCAGCTGTTTCCACAGGGGCCGGAGAGCGGTGCCCCTCTCCACTAGGGCTTGGGCAGATTTGAGGATCATCACCACCACCGGCAGGTTCGACCGCCGGCAATGGGCTGTGGACCAACTGCTCTGTCCTAGTACCAATCAAGAAGAAATGCTGAAACTGTGCCAACGTCACCGATATACGAAATAACAAAGCAACGGTCCGACCAGGACTATCTCGTTGTGGTTGGCGCGGGAGTAATGGGCACAAGCATTGCATCGATGGCACTCGCGCATGGCGTTTCCGTTATCCTGATCGATACAGATGCGAATCAGCTCGACCGAGCAAGCCGTCAGATTGCTACGCAACTTCGCCACGGGCGCCTATTATCCAAATTACCGTTCGACCAGCCGACTGGACAGCTTGCGATCGACACGAAATTCGATCTAACTGGTGGCGTCATTGCCGTGATCGAGGCGATTACCGAGAACCGCGACCTAAAATGCGATGTTCTTCGGCGGGCCGAGAGGCAGGTCGATCCGACGACGCCACTTATTTCCAATACGTCGGGAATTCCTATCGATGAGCTCGCCAGTATTCTGACACGTCCCGAGAGCCTCGTAGGTGCTCATTTCATGAATCCCGCTTACCTGATCAAGATGGTCGAAGTGGTGCGCGGGCCTCGGACGGCTCCAATCACCATCAACGCAGTCCACAACTTGCTAAACAGACTCGCACGACAAATGGTCGTCGTGAACGACAGTCCCGGATTTGTTACAAGTCGACTATTGCACCCAATGCTGAATGACGCAGCGCGCATCGTCGAGGAGGGTGTGGCCACTGTCGAATCGATCGATTCGTTAATCGTGGAATGCCTCGGGCATTCGGTTGGCCCACTTCGCACCGCAGACCTGATCGGGATCGACAACCTGGTCGACTCGTTGGATTCTCTATACGAACGGACCGGGCACGAACGTTACCGACCATGCAGTCTGCTTGTTGACAAAGTGAAAAGCGGCAATCTAGGTCGTAAGACTGGTTGCGGGTTCTACGAATACGGCGAGGGTGTGGAGTGAACTCTGAGAACTATCTTCAAGCTGATTCATCGGAAGGCCGAGTTACAGGTGAACTGCTCGCAATGCTTAGCAAGCGATTGAAGACCACCGTGCGGCCCGAACAGGATTTATTTACCGAGGGCATGATCAATTCTATGTTTGCTTTGGAATTAGTCGTGCAGATAGAAAACGCATTTGATGTCGCGGTCGAAGGTCGCGATTTGGACATGGCGAACTTCCGCTCCGTAAATGCAATGGCTAACCTTGTTCGGCGACTCGCAGAATAATGACAATCGCAAAGGAACTAGCCGACCACTGTCGTTTCGTCGACGAACTTATCGGAGATCAAGCCTCGGAATGGGACGCGCAAGCCAAGATCCCAAACGATATCCTCCGGCACCTCGGCACACATGGATTACTGTGCCCCCAGGTTCCTGCGTCCGTCGGGGGGCCCGGTTTCAGTAGCTTAGCTGCCGGCGAATTGACCGCTCACCTGGGCAGCCGCTGCAGCTCCACTCGTAGCGTGATGACTTCACACGGAATGGCGGCCTGGTGCATTCAAAAGCTCGCCGACCACGACCAACGCAAGCTTTACCTGCCCGAGTTAACCAGCGGCAAATTGGCGGCAGTCGGTTTCACAGAGCCAGGTGCAGGCAGCGACTTGTCAGAAATGACTACTCGTATAAGTCGCCGCGGGAACGGCGCTGTAGTAGACGGACACAAAGTTTGGGTTACTGGTGCGAGCTATGCAGATTTTGTGGTTGTGTTCGGGCGCATTGAGAATGGTGCTGTAGCGGTAGTAGTGCCCATGTCTTCGCCCGGCGTTCGGGTAGAAGCTATCACCGATGCACTTGGCTGCCGCGCAGCCGGGCACGCGAACATCTATTTCGATAGCGTTCAGGTGCCAGCAGACAACATCTTAGGGCATGAAGCTCAATCTCTGCCGCTGATAATAACGACGGCGCTGTCGTACGGACGGTTATCTGTTGCGTGGGGTTGTGTCGGCATATTGCGAGCCTGCCTTGCCCAAGCTGCATCACATGCACGAACTCGCCGACAATTCGGGCAACCGCTGGAACAGCACCAGCTGATTAAGCGCTATCTCGCGGAATTGTTCGTACTTGAGCAATCCGCGGCGCAGCTATGCGAACATGCCAGTCGGTCATGGGATGCAGCAACGCCCGATACGGCGATAGAGGCTGTGCTTGCTAAGCAGGTGAGTGCCCGAAACGCTGCTCAGGGCTCTGCGATGGCGGTACAGGTACTCGCGTCGGCAGGAGCGCGAGGCAGTGGCCTGGTGGCACGCGCCTATCGCGATTCGAAGCTGATGGAAATCATCGAGGGCAGCACGGAAATATGCCAACTGCTCTTGGCAGATCACGCAATGTCGTTGTATTAGATGGATCGAGTGGAGCTGCGCATGGCTCAACAAGGTAGTGCCATCAAGTGTCTCGTCTGGGACCTCGATGACACCTTGTGGAACGGCACCCTCCTGGAGGGTGACCACGTTTTTATCGCTGACGAAGTTCGGCATACGGTCGAGGTCCTTGACTCGCGCGGCATACTCCAGTCGATCGCGAGTAAAAATGACCACGATTTGGCCTGGTCGCGTCTTTCCGAGCTTGGAGTTGCTGAATACTTTATTCTGCCCCAAATTGGCTGGAGTCCGAAGTCGGACGCTATCTCATATATCGCGGCACAACTCAACTTTTCAGAGGACAGAATTGCTTTTGTGGACGACCAGCCTGCAGAACGTGCAGAGGTGGCTTTTCATTTGCCCGAGGTTCGTTGTTACCCCAAAAGCCAGATTGCAGCCTTGCATGAGCTCCCTGAATTCAATCCCAAGATTGTGACAATCGACGCTAGCCGGCGAAGGCATACGTACCAGGCTGCCGCGCGACGCGATGAATACCGTAATGGCTTCCAAGGTCCGGATGATGCGTTTTTACGTTCGCTCGATCTTAGGCTGCGTATCGAGCGAGCAACGGCGGAAGATCTACCGCGCGCGGAGGAGCTGACACTTCGGACCAGTCAGATGAATGCAACGGGGGTTCACTACTCCGAGGCCACGTTGCGAGAATTATGTGTTGATCCTGATCACGAGGTGATGTTAGCGAGTCTGGATGATCGCTTTGGATCCCACGGCGTGGTTGGTCTTGTACTGGTGGAGAAGCACGGAGCTTATTGGCACCTTAAACTGCTCGCGACTTCCTGCCGCGTCGTTAGTTTCGGCGTGGGCGCTACCGTATTGAACTGGTTGATCAACCATGCCGCGGATGCAGGTGTGCATTTGATTGCCGATTTTCGTGCGACCGAGCGCAATAGGATAATGGAGATAACTTACCGGTTTCTCGGTTTCAACGACTCCGGTTGCCCTTGCCACAATTTGTTGCCCCAACGCGATGGCATCGAGCGCATGCACTTAGTACCGGATCCGCGAGAGGTGCCCACTACTATGCAACTGCTTGCGCCAGACCTCAAATCTCCCTCTTCAGCGCGAGAGTAATCCCGTCTGCCATTGGTAATACAGACAAATCGATCCGACTATCGCGGAGCAACAACGAGTTGAGTTCTCTTATCTCAACTACCTCGGGGCTATTATCTTCAACGTCGGCCACTCGACCAAATAGCAACGTGTTGTCGATGATGATTAATCCGCCCGCGCGAACCAGCAAAAGCGCTTTCTCGTAGTGCTTACGAGCGTGCGGCAAATGGGGTACGAACTTGCCTCGGGCTGTACTAGGGTCTTGCCGTGCCGTCGCGGCGCGCGGCGCTTAAACCGGGCAGGGCTGGGACTGGCGCGAAGGCTGGCTTTTTTGACGGGGCCCTAACACCCCCGTAGACCTGTTTGATAGCCTCGACAGCCATCACTCCCGCAAAGGCAGGCCAAAGACCGATGCCAATGCGCTCCCAGGCAATCGCCGCGAACGGGAGAGCCCGTGCCCTGAACGGCGGCGCAAACAGGCATGGGGTCACGCCAACCGGTTCGAGTAACGCCTCGCGCAATAGTTTCTCGATCTGGCTCGAACTGTACGGCCTGCCATGGCCGAACGGCGTCGTCTCGAACCTTGCCCAGGCTCCGCGCCTGTTCGGAACCACCACGATGACCCGCCCTTGCGGCATGAGAACCCGCCAAATCTCGCGCAAATAGTCTTGGCGGGCCTCGACATGCTCAAGCCCATGGATGACGAGCACGCATTCCACCGAATTGTCCCGTAGCGGCAGCTCGATCTCCCCGACGAGTGCCGAGCGGTAGGGCCCTTCGCGCGGCCATTGCACGACGCCTTGGCATTGCGGCATCAACGCCGCTGTCGTGCGCGCCTCGCCGTGAAACATGCGCAGGTAAGGCGAAGCGTAGCCGAGGCCGATAACATCCATGCCCGCGACGTTAGGCCAGCGGTCGCGGATACGCCGTGCAACGATCCGCCGCGCGAGCTGGCCGAGCGGAGAGGCGTAAAAATCCCGGAGGCGGGCCGCGTCGTCATACATAGCAGTGGACAATAGCATTTTTAGGGTCCGGGTTTAATGCTCGCGCGTTTCCGATTAAATTAGTCTCAACGAAGCAAGAGGGAGAAAGGCCATGGCCGCACTCGAAATCCTGCAATTTCCATGCTGGGAAGATAATTTCGGCGTTCTGATCCACGATAGGCAATCCGGCGTCACCGCATCGATCGACGCGCCAGAGGAGAATGCCGTCCGCCAGGCGCTGCGGCAAGCGGGCCTTAAGCTTACACATATTTTCACGACGCACCACCATCACGACCATGTCGAAGGCCATGCCGGACTCAAGCACGAGACGGGCTGCACGATCTACGGCCCGGCGGGAGAAGCGGCCAGCATTCCTGGTATCGACGTCCCGGTGAAGGAGGGCGCCAGGCTCCCATTCGGCGCCTTTGAGGTCCAAGTGCTGGAAACGCCCGGCCACACGCGCGGGGCTGTCACTTATTACATCCCCGGCGCTCTGGCTTCAGGGGCCGGCGTTGCCTTCACCGGCGATACGCTGTTTTCGGCAGGCTGCGGGCGCGTCTTCGAGGGCACTCACGCGCAGCTGTGGCATTCGCTCGAGAAGATCGCCGCGCTGCCTCCGGCAACGCTCATCTATTGCGGCCACGAATATACGCAATCGAACCTGAAATTTGCCGCCGCTGTCGAGCCCCATAACGAGGCGCTGCTGAAGCGCAAGGCCGAGGTGGATGCGCTCAGGGTCAAGGGCAAACCCACACTGCCGGTTACGCTTGCAACCGAGCTTGCGACGAACCCGTTTTTGCGGGTGAACAGCCCCGAAATCCGCCAGCGCCTCGGCCTTGGGCCGGATGTTCCACCCGCGAAGGTCTTCGAGGAGCTGCGCCGGCGGAAGGATAAGTTTTAGCCCGTGGAGCAGCAGCAGCAGCGGCGCGCGGCTATGCGAGGGAGGGCATCCGGCTTTTGGAAAAGAGGTGGGACTGGCTTCCCGATCCTGAAAATAGCTAACCTCTGCCGGCCGTAAGTTCGAATCGGCCCGGCGCGTCAATAAAATCGATGATCCAGATGATTTTCTTATCATGATGATCGCAATTGCGAAGATGTAGCAATGGTCTATTTGCGCTAGCACATGAACAGGATTGTGTTGTGCATTGGAGGCTAGTAAACGTGCTTAAGATAAACTTCAAACGCGATGTAAACGCGGTGGATGCGCACAGCATCAAGGGCGGTTGGCTGATGAGTGTAGCTGTAACTGAGCGCTCGACCGTTCTTGTCAGGCCAGGTACAACCGCTTGGCTTAAAACACCGCGCTCAATTGCATTTCTTTTAGCGTTTACTATCGTGAGCTTCCCCTTCTCTGCTTCTTCTTCGGAAGTCTGTACTGGCGGAATGATACAGAAGTCTCCCCAAAGCGTGCACGATGATAACGACCCTTCTTGCCCCCCTGCACAATGCGCATATGTTTGTGTTGCTATTCCAGCTTCGGCAAAAAAAACCGGTGATACTATCTCGGTGTACCCGGACCCCAATAACTGGTTTAGTTATAAACTTCTTGAAGAGGGGGTGATCGGAGGCACTCAGCAATATTGTTACGCATTGAAGAACTGGAGCGATGCTGGCGACAGATCTTACAGCCTATGCGTTCAGTACAAATACGAGTAGCAGATCGCAGAGTTTGCCCGGAGTTGCACCTCACTCGGCCCCTTAATAGAGGCGAAGCCGATTCAAATAAGGTTCGAACTCTTCGGGTGTGCGTAGGCTCGCACTATAGTTAATGCCGGAGTGGTAAATGGGGCTGGATTTTCATTTCTTTCCGCCGCGAAATTCGCGCTTTTTGGCGTTTTTTCCCGCAAATGTGCGATTCAAAAAGTCTGTTAAATATGTTTCCAGTTTGGAATTAACCACAAAAGGCACACACGGCCTGCGGGAGCGTGTTTTCTCTATTGAGATTTTCGCTGCGCTATCAAAGGCTTGTCGCGCTTAAAGCTTTGGCAAGGCGCTTTTCCCTACGATGGCCTCATCGAAGGAAGCGGCCTCCCCGGGCGGCATGCCAAGAAAGGCGAACAGCCAAGCTTAATTTTATGAAAACACCTTGCGGCAAGCCGGGCTCAGCCTCGCTTTGTTCTGTTTGAGGCAGGCCACGATGCGGCTCTCGCTTGGAATGTGCACGGCGCAAAGCCGGAACACATCGGACGTGCAAGCCGCTTGCTCCTCCGCGGTTCCGCTGTGCTGCATGGTTTGTTCCGCCCCGGCAATGGCGGCGCCAAAGCAGAGTGCGGCAGCAACGCACACCGGCACGAGCGTTCGAATCATGAAAGTTCCCCCGATTTTAATGAAGTTTCGTCCGCGCCCCGCTTTCGGGACGGAATCGCGATATTCTATTCCGAATCGTGAGCGTTGCCATGACTTTTTTTGGGGGCAAGCGCTCATACTTAGGTTTTGGAAGACTTGGAAGTACAGCGCTAGCCGATCCTGCGGCGGAAGAGCCAAGTCGCCGCGGACAGCGTAAAGATGGCGATGATCGCCATCGGCCAGATGCGCTGCGCGACGAGCGCCATCGGCATATCGCGCAAGAACACGCCGCGCACGATGACGAGAAAATGCGTGAGCGGGTTCAAAAGCGCCACGGGCTGCAGCCAATCCGGCATGTTCTGCACCGGGCTCGTGAAGCCCGAAAGCATCATGGCCGGCATCATATAGACCATGGCGCCGAGCATGGCTTGCTGCTGCGTGGAGGCGAGCGAGGAAATGAAGAGCGCGATGCCGATGATCGCGAGCAGGAACACAATGAGCCCGGCGTAAAGCACGAATATCGAGCCTGTCAGCGGAATGCCGAATACCTGGGTAACGACAAGGCTGATGCCTGTTGCAACCATCACGCCGATGATCAATCCAGGAACAGCCTTTCCGATGATGATCTCAATCGGCTGCAGCGGCGATACTAGAAGCTGCTCGAACGTGCCGAGCTCGCGCTCGCGCGCCACGGACATGACGATCACGAACAGCACCGTCGTCATGGTGAGCGTGCCGACGAGCGCCGGGATCATCGCGGTCCTGTAGTCGCGGTTGGGATTGTACCATGAGCGGTCGACCGCGTTGCTCACAGCCGGCGGCGCCGCCTCGCCCAGCGTATAATCCACGGAGAACTGGGCAAGGATGGTGGTGAGATAGCCGTTCAAGATTTGCGCGCTGTTCGACCGGCGTCCGTCGAGAATGATCTGCACCGGAGCCTGTTCTTTGGCCGCGAGCTTTCGCGAGAAATCCTGGCCGAAATGGACGGCGATTAAAACCTGTTGCGAATCAATAGCGTGACGGACCTCCGCCTCGCTGTTCAGGTACAGAATCTTCGAAAAAGCCGACGCCCGCTCGAAGCGCTCGATAAGCTGGCGCGACGCCTGCCCCCAATCCTCATTATAGACCGCGATGGGTACGTTCGTTACCTCAAGCGTCGCCGCATAGCCGTAGAGAAAGACTTGCATGAGCGGCGGAATAATGAACGCGATCCGCGTCTTGGGGTCCTTGAAGGCCGACAGCAGCTCCTTGATGATGAGCGCGATGAGCTTGGGCGGAATCATCAGTCTAGCCTCATCCTGGTGTTGCGCGCCGTCAGCACGATCACGGCCACGCTCATGAGCGATAGGATTGAGATCGCGGGCACGAGCACGGAGGCAATATCTCCGGCGAGGAAGATCGTTTGCAGCGCGGATACGAAATACTTGGCAGGGACGAGCGCGGAGAAAGCACGCAGCGGTGCCGGCATGCTTGCTAGCTCGAAAATGAAGCCGGAGAAAAAAAGTCCCGGCAGGAAAGAAGCCAGCATGGCGATCTGACTTGCGATAAACTGCGTGTGCGCAACAGTTGAAATCAGGAGGCCGATGCTAAGCGCCACGAGCAGGAACGCCGTAGTCGCTAAGACCAGGCTGATGGCCGAGCCGCGTAAGGGTACATGGAAAATGAGAAGCGCGAACGCCACCGAGATCCCCATCGCGATGCAGCCGAGGATGAAATTCGGCACAACCTTGCCGATCAGGAACTCCGGCACGCTGGCAGGCGTCGCAAGCAGCGCCTCGATCGTGCCGCGTTCCCACTCGCGCGCCACGACAAGCGCGGTGAGCAGCGAGCCGATCATCATCAAGATGAGCGCGATCGAGCCTGGAACGAGAAAACGGCGGCTTTCAAGCTCGGGATTGAACCAAACGCGAGGCTCTGGCGCGATGAGACCCGCGGGCGGCGCACCGGCACTCAACAGCCGCTGATCGAGCCAAGTTTGCCAAGCGCCCTCGACATAGCCGGTGACGAGGCTAGCGGTGTTGGGGTCGCTGCCGTCCGTGATGATTTGCACAGGCGCCGTGTCAGCCCGCCCGAGGCGCTGAGAGAAATCTCCGGCCAGAACGACTACGCCATCGAGCCGGCCCGCCGTCAAGCCGTCAAGGAAAGCGCGCCGGGCGGAGCTCACGCGCACATCGAAGAATGGGGTATTGGACAGGGCCTCTCGGAACCGGTCGGTTTCGGGCGATTGATTTTCGATCACGAGGCCGATGCGCACCGTCGTGACGTCGAAGGAGACGCCGTAGCCGAAAAGAAAGAGCAAAAGCGCGGGCAGCACGATAGCCACGATCAAGCTGCCAGGATCGCGCAAGGTTTGCAGCGCTTCCTTCCAAACGAGCGCCTTGATCCGGCGCAGGCGGCCCTCCCGCGGGTCGAAGGCCTCTGGCGCGGCTAGCTGCTGTGCTTCTGAAATAGAGGGCCGCTCGTTCATGCTGCCTCCCGCTGATCTTGCGCCTCGATGAGCGCGATGAAGGCATCCTCTAGCGTTGGGTTCGGCAGCCTAGCGCTTTTAACCGAGGCTTGCAGGGCGTCCGGCGTGCCGATCGCGATGCTCTTGCCCCGGTAGATGAGCGAAACCCGGTCGCAATATTCCGCCTCGTCCATGAAGTGCGTCGTCACCATCACCGTGACGCCGCTCCCGATCATCGCATTGATAAAGCCCCAGAATTCCCGGCGCGTAAGCGGATCGACGCCCGACGTCGGCTCGTCCAGAAACAGCACGGGCGGATTATGCAGGATCGCGCAGGAGAGCGCGAGGCGCTGCTTGAAGCCGAGCGGCAGCTCGCCCGCGTTCGTTTTGAGGTGCGGGGTCAAGTCGAACGCGGTGATTGCACGGTCGATGGCATCGCGCCTTTTGCGGCCGGTGAGGCCGTAGACTCCGCCGAAGAAATCGAGATTCTGCCGCACGCTCAAATCGCCGTAAAGCGAGAATTTTTGCGCCATATAGCCGAGCCGGCCGCGCGCAACCGAAGGCGCGCTATAAAGATCGTAGCCGTCGACGCGCGCGGTGCCAGCCGTTGGACGCAAGAGCCCGCACATCATTTTGAAGGTGGTCGACTTGCCCGCTCCGTTCGGCCCCAGAAGCCCGAAGATTTCGCCGCGCTTTATCGTGAAGGAGATGTGGTCGGCCGCGGTGAAATCGCCGAAAACTTTGGTCAGCCCCGCGGCTTCCACTGCGTCGCCGCCGCCGTTCGCCGGCCGGACCGGCACTTCGAAGGCTTGTGTGCGCTTGGGCTGGCCGCCGAGCAGGGCGACAAAGGCGTCTTCGAAGCGCGGCTTGGCCAGCTGGATGGTTGCGGCGGGCGCGGCAAGCTCAGCCGGGGTTGGCGCCGGTGCGCCTTCCGCCATGACCAGCCGCACGGTCTCGCCCTGCAGCACCCCATCGATGATTTCCGGCTTCGCGAGCGCCCTTGTGAGCAGCGCCCGCCGCTCGCTTGCAGCCCCGCGCACCATAAAAGCGCGATCCCTGATATGGCCAGTCATCGCTTTCGGGTCGCCTTGAAACAGCAGCTTCCCGGCATTCAAGACGAGCACTTCGGCGCAGTTCTCCGCCTCGTCCAAATAAGCCGTGGTCCAAACCACGCCGGCGCCTGCGGCCGTGAGCTCGTTGACCATGCGCCACAATTCCCGCCGCGAGATCGGGTCGACGCCGACGCTCGGTTCGTCGAGAAGGAGAAGCCGCGGCGAGCGCAGCATGGCGCAAGCGAGCCCCAGCTTCTGCTTCATGCCCCCCGAGAGCCGGCCCGCGAGGCGGCTTGTGAAGCGCTTGAGATCGGTGAACGCGAGAAGCCGTTCGAAACTTGTCGCGCGCGCCTCGCCCACAACGCCGCGCAAGTCCGCGTAAAGCGTGAGGTTCTCGAGCACGGTAAGGTCTTCGTAAAGTCCGAAGCGCTGCGGCATGTAACCGATGGAATGGTGAAGGCCCAGCGCACCCTCGATCGTATCGTAGCCGCAGACCGTCGCTTTGCCGCCCGTTGGCTTAAGCAGCCCGGCCAGTAGGCGCATAAGGGTTGTCTTGCCTGCGCCGTCGGGGCCAACGATGCCGGTCACTTGGCCTGAGCTGATCGCAAAGCTTAGCGCGTCCAGCGCAGGCGGCGAAGTTGCGTCGAAACGCTTGGTCAAGTTCTCTGCGAGCGCGAGCGGCTGCTTCATGATCAGTTTCTGCTAGCGACGGGTGTTCCTTCTTTCGCCGGCGGCTCCGTGATGACGGTGACCGGCATCCCTTGGCGCAGGTAGCCCGTATCGTCGTCCACCACGATGCGAATCCGGTAGACGAGCGAGGTGCGAAGCTCGGTGGTCTCGACGGTTTTCGGCGTGAACTCGGCTGCTGTGGAAATGAACCCGATCCGGCCCAGGTAAGTCTTGGCCCCCGGCGTGTCGGTCTTGACCTGAACCTCCATACCGGGATGGACACGGCCAAGATCGGGCTCGGAGACGTAGGCTCGCACCCACACGGGCGTCGTGAGGCTCACGACATAGACCGTTTCGCCGGCCGCGACGATGGCGCCAACCTCGCGGACCCGGCTGAGAATTGTGCCCCGGCTTGGCGCAATCAAATCGGCATCGGCCAAATTACGATCGGCCACAAGCACTGCCGCGTCGCGCTCGCCGAGCTGCGCTTTGCCGAGCTCGATGTCTTCCTTGCGAAAGCCCGCTTCCTGAAGCCGCAACGCCTCGCGCGCGGAATTGAGCTGCGCATCGGCTTGGCGCTCGGCGGCTTGGCCGTCGTCGACGCTTTTTTGCGAGCCGGCGGGCGTATTCAGCAGCGCTTGCGCTCTTTTGAGAATAATGCGCGCATTTATCAGCGTTGCTTCGCGCTCTGCGACGAGCGCTCTTGCCTCGGCGATCTCCTCGGGGCGGTTTCCGGCCTTGAGCTTCGCATAGTTAGCCGCCATCTGATCGCGCTGGGCGCGCGCTTGTGCCAGCGCGTCGTCGAAATAGACTTTTTCAAGCGAAGCCAGCGTCTGGCCCGCCCGTACAACATCGCCTTCATCCACGTCGAGCTTTTCGATGCGGCCCGCAACCTTGAAGCCGAGATTTACCTGGCGGACCTCGACATTTCCCTGGAGAACCAGCGCTCCGTTGGGCGCAGGGCGGAGAAAAAACCACCAGTATCCGGCGATGGCAGCACCAGCCAAGAGAGCGAGCAACAATGCGCGGCGGGACTTCATGACCCATGCCCCCCTTTGCTTTTCAGCAGGATGTTTTTGTGCGCTGCGAGAAGCGCCGGAACGTCGAGCGGTTCGAATTGCGAGAACAGGCTGCGCCAGATCACCGACATGAGAAGGGGTGCAAAAATGAGCTGCGGAAAGCGCGACAAGGCCTCAGCGTCGAAGGCGCCCTGCTTTTCCCGCGCCGCTATAGCGCGGATCGCTGCGATCCCTTTGGAAACGACCTCGTCGTAATAGAATTTTGCCAGCCTCGGAAAGCGCGGGCCTTCGGAAACGATGAGTCGTATCACCTTCTCCCGCGGCGTGCCCAAAACCTCTTTCTCGAAGAAGGCGAGAGCCGCGCTAAGAGCAGCGGCAGGCGGCACGCTCTCATCCTCCGCGAGGCGGGCGAGAAGTGCGAGGGCAGGTGCCGCAACGCTTTGCAGCATGCGCTCGAAGAGCGTCTCTTTGTCGGGGAAATAAAGATAAAGGGTTCCTTTGGCAACGCCCGCCCGCCTCGCTACATCGTCGAGACGCGCGGCGGCGAAGCCATGCTCGGAGAAAACTTCGAGCGCCGCTTTGAGAATATGCTCCTGCCGCTCTTCTGGCGCGGCACGCCCGGTCCTCCGCCGCTGCACTATGCTGCCGCTCCGTCTATTCGAAGCTCTGTCCGGAGATTTGAGGCTAATTCCGCTCTTTGCCGTCATGGCTCAACGATTCACTGACTGTCCGGTCAGTCATTTAGCATCGGGTGTGGCTGCGATCAATGGCAAAAATGCCGCAAACCGCCATTGCATGCCTCAGGCACCGCTACAGCTTGACCGGCCTTTTTAGATGGGGAAAGCTGCTGGTAGTCCACACAGAATTTGTTACGCCGTGCTATGGCTTAGTCCAAACTCGCATGACGGCGTACGACTAAAGAGTCTCGCGCCACCCTAGCCTGAACGGACCGCTGTCTGTAGCATCTTTGTTTTGTTGGCATATAAAATATCAAAAGCGTTAGCGGAGGAATACATGCCAAAGAAACTAAAGCAGTCTTTCGTTAAGACGCCGGTTTTCGGCCGCCGGACACTGCTTAAGGCGGGCCTTGCCTTGGGCGCAATGCAATTTGCCAGCCCCTTCATCATCAAGGCGCGCGCAGAACAACCGGTCCGCATGGGACTGAATGACCCTCTGACAGGAACGTACGCCGCTCTAGGCAAGAATGAGCAGATCGGCTGCGAATATGCGATCGAGCGGATTAATCAAAAAGGCGGGATTCTAGGACGGCCGGTTGAACTTCTAGTCGAGGATTCCACTTCGGGCGACGTTGGCACCGCCGTGCAGAAAGCACACAAACTCATCGACCGCGACAAGGTCGATTTCCTTCTGGGCAACGTGAACTCGGCCATGGCATTGGCATTGGGACAGGTTTCCAACCAAGCCAAAGTCTTTCACATCGTCACCGGCGGCCACACCGACGCAGTCACAGGCAAAGATTGCCATTGGAATGTTTTCCGCGTCTGCAACACAACGCTGATGGAAGACAACGCCGTGGCCGGGAACATCATCAAGGCCGGCAAGAAATGGTACTATCTGACGCCTGACTACGCCTTCGGCCATACGCTGCAGGCAGGCCTCGAAAAGGCGTGTACGAGGCTCGGAGGCACGAAAGCGGGCGCAGACCTCGTACCGCTTGGGAACACGGACTTTTCATCGTATTTGATCAAAGCCCAAGCGGCCAATCCAGACGTCCTCATCTTCCTTTTCGCCGGCGACGATATGGTCAACGCGCTAAAGCAGGCCGTGCAATTCGGCCTCGACAAGCGCTTCCATATCGCTGGCGCACAGCAGGAACTCGAAGCGCTTGAAGGGCTTCCACCGGAGGCGTTGATCGGAACGTGGGTGTTCGAGTGGTACTGGAAGCAGCCCGGGGTGCCGCATGTCGAAGAATTCGTTGCGGCGATCCGCAAAAGGACCGGAAAGGTCCCGACCGCCCGGACTTGGTTCGGCTATGTCGCGGCCTGGACCTGCGCGCATGTCGCAAACCAGGAGAAGACACTCGATCCGGTGACACTATCCCACGCGATGCAGGATCTCGTGCTTCCGCCTGAGGTCGCTCTGATGCCGGGCAAGGTCTTCTACCGCGCCGGACAGAACCAGCTCATGCCTACGCTTTATGTCGGCAACGCTCGAAAGGCTCCCCCGGGCGGAGACAAGGAAGATCTATTCAATGTGACCGAGCTTGTCGACGGCGTGAAGGCGGCGGGAACCGTGGAAGAGTCAGGCTGTAAGCTTGCGTTTCCGGCCTAGCGCGCCAGGAGGCGATCCACCCGAATCGCCTCCATCCCGTATTCTCCCATCGAGCCATTGTTCCAATGAACCAGCTGCTACTCTTCAGCCTTTTCAACGGCCTTGTAACGGGAGCATTCTATGCGCTCATGGCGCTCGGCCTCTCGCTCATCCTCAATCTCAGCGGCGTCATCAATTTCGCGCATGGCGGCTTTCTCGCACTCGGCGGATATTTCGCGTTCACGCTCATGCCGTATCTCGGATTTTGGGGCGCGTTGATTGTAGCGCCCGTGCTGGTCGCAATTCTCGGTATGGTGCTTGAGCAGACCCTCATCCGGAGGCTTTACGGACGCGATCCTCTCTATAGCCTGCTCTTGACCTTTGGGCTTGCTTACGTTCTGGAGGACGTAACGCGCGCCATTTGGGGGCCCCAGAGCGTTCCCTATCAGGTGCCATCCTTGCTGACGAGCCCGATAAGCACGGAATTCTTCTTTCTGACGGGATACCGGCTGTTCATGGTTGGCCTTGTGCTTGCTGCTGTCGCCGGCCTTTTTGCGGTGCTGACGCAGACGCGGGCGGGCCTGCGCATCCGCGCGGGCACACGCGACCTCGAAACCGTTTCCGTTCTCGGCGTCAATATCCGCGCACTGAGAATGCTGAATTTTGGGCTTGGGATTTATCTCGCCGGGCTTGCCGGCGTTCTGGCCGCCGGCATGCTTGGACTTCAACCCACCATCGGAGACTCGCTGATCATGCCGAGCTTCGTCGCCATCATTGTGGGCGGCCTTGGAAGCCTGCCGGGCACGCTGCTTGGCGGATTGCTGATCGGCGTCGCGTCTGGCCTTGCGACGGTCTACTGGCCGTCGGCTTCGGAGGCCGTGATCTACGTGATGATGGGGCTCGTTTTGCTGGTCCGGCCGCGGGGCTTGCTCGGCGAGGAGGGCAGAATCCAATGAGAAAGGCGTCCGGCGCAGCCGTTACAGCGGCCATTTGGGCCGTGCTGATTACAGCCCCGGTTTGGCTGCCCCATGTTGGCGGCTACACCTCGCTCGGCTCACGCGTCGTCATTCTCGGCCTCGCCGCGATGGCGCTCAACTTTCTACTTGGGTTCACGGGCGTGCTTTCGTTTGGCCATGCCGCCTATTTTGGGCTCGGTGCTTACGGAGCGGGGATGACCATCTTCTACTTCATCCCGAGTACGCTTTTGGCCGTCGCAGCGGGGATCGTTCTTGGAACGCTTGCATCAATGATTATCGGCGCTCTGATCGTCAGGCTGCGCGGGGTCTATTTTGCAATGGTTACGATCGCATTCGGGCAGGTTTTCTACTTCATCGCCTTCCGCTGGCATGAGGTGACCGGCGGCGACGACGGCCTTGCGGGCTGGCATACCCAGCCCTTGCAATTCGGGCCGGTCGAAATCGACATCTTCCACGATGAGACCGCGTTCTATTATTTTGCGCTGGTTTGCTTCGCGATCGCGACCGCGGTCATGGCCCTCCTGCTGCGTTCGCCCTTCGGCCGCACACTGACAGCGATCCGGGAGAACGAGCGCCGCGCGCGCTTTTTGGGAATACCTGTCGAGCAGCATATCTGGCTGTCGTTCGTCATTTCTTGCTTCTTTGTGAGCCTTGCCGGCGCGCTTTTCGCACTTCTTAATAATTTCGCCGACCCGCGCATGCTGCGCTGGGATCAATCCGGCACTTTCGTGATCATGGCCGTTCTCGGCGGGATGAGGTCATTCTGGGGGCCGCTTGCAGGAGCGCTGATATACGTCGTGCTGCAGGATTATGTGTCGAGCTTGACCGAAAACTGGATGTCTTTCATCGGCCTTTTCTTCATGGCGGTGGTTTTGTTCTTCCCGCGCGGGCTCGTGGGCTTTCTTCGGCGGAGATCGTTCGCATGACGCTGCTCGAAGTTCAGCACCTCTCGCGCCACTTCGGCAGTCTAATCGCCGTGAAAGACGTTTCCTTGACGGTCAACGCCGGCGAGCTTCGAGCGATCATCGGCCCCAACGGGGCAGGAAAGACAACCCTTTTCAATATGATAAGCGGGCTTACCCCTCCGAGTTCCGGCCGCATCGTCTTCAACGGCAAGGACATCACACGCCTGCCGCCGCCAAGGCGCGTCGCGGAAGGGGTGGCTCGCACGTTCCAGATTACCGAGATTTTTCCTGAGCTCAGCGTCTACGACAATATCCGCGCCGGAGCCGAGGTTGCGGCAGGCAGGCGGCTTAATCTGCTTTCCGCGCGAGACGGCGCGGTGCATGAAGCGGTGATGACGCTCCTCGCAATGGGCGGTATCGAGTCGATGGGCGAGCGGCTTGCGGGCGAGCTGAGCCATGGCGACCAGCGCGCCACCGAAATCCTGATGGCGCTGTCGCTCAAACCGCGCCTTCTCCTCCTGGACGAGCCAACGGCAGGTATGGGAGAGGCCGAAACCCAGCACGTAACGGCTTTTATCCGCCGCCTGCACAAGGAACAGGGACTTACGATCATTTTGATCGAGCATGACATGCGGGTTGTATTCGGCCTTGCCGATCGGATCACGGTGCTCTCCGAGGGGAAAGTTCTGGCGGAGGGACGCCCCGCTGACATAGCGGCGAACGACGATGTTCAACGGGCTTATCTAGGACAAGCCGCATGAATGTGCTTGAGGCGGAAGCCATCCACACCTATTACGGTAAGAGTCACATCCTTCACGGTGTGAGCTTGAGCGTAGGCGAGGGCGAAATCGTCGCCCTCCTTGGGCGCAATGGCGCTGGGAAAACGACCACGCTGCGGAGCATCGTTGGACTGACGCCCGCGGCCGGCGGCAAGATCCGGATTTTTGGCCGCGATACAATCCGCTGGCCGCCTTACCGTATCGCCGCACTGGGGGTGGGATACGTCCCCGAGGGCCGGCGTATCTTCACGAATTTGACGGTCGAGGAGAATTTGCTCGTTCCGGCCGCACGCAAGGGACGGTGGGACCGGATTGCTCTTTTTAAGCTCTTTCCGCGCCTCCACGAGCGCAGGGATAATCTCGGATCGCAACTTTCGGGAGGCGAGCAGGAGATGCTCGCCATTGCCCGCGCGCTGGTTCTGCAACCCAAGCTGTTGCTCTTGGACGAACCGTCGCAGGGACTGGCGCCACTCATCGTGCGCGATGTGTTCGAGATTGTGAAACGGTCTAAGGAATGGGGACTTTCGGTTCTGCTCGTGGAGCAAAATGTCCGGGCGGCAACGGCCATCGCCGACCGCTGCTACGTTCTCGACGATGGCCGTGTTGCCTATGAAGGCTTGGCCTCGGACTTGGCCAAGGATGAAGTGCGCGTCAAAGAGCTGGCCGGCGCTGCCGTTTAACTCCGGGCTTGCAGCGCGCGCCCGGAGTTCAGGACTCTTCAGGATAACGCCAGCGCATTTTGCCCTGGCAGTAGCTTGCCCTCGGGCATTTCGACCTCAAGGATCCAAATGTCCGGGTCACGGCCGGCGTGGCGCGCGAGATAGGCGTCTGCCTCGGTCTCGGGCGCGTCGGGCGAATATACAGGCTGCCACGCGCGCCCGTCGTCGAGGAGAAGCGCGTTTCCAGGCATGGCTCCAGCAAGATGCGCCGAAAGCGGCGCATAAACTTGGCACGACCCGTCGAGGCGCGCCACCTTGATATAGATGGCACCGGCATCGGAATCGCCGCGGCGGACCAGGGCCGCGGAGATGAAGGCACTGTTGAGCCGCCGCAGATAGGCGCTCACCCAGATGTGTGACTTAAGGCGCATGCGTTCCCTCTTGATGGTGCGAAAGCGATCTGCCCGCCAGCGTCAAGCTTTCGCTATGGTCATATGTGACCCGCGCTTCCACGTAGCAATGGCCTTTGCCATAGCTACATTGAAAGGATGTAAAACCCTGTCACCGGAAATCGCGGCTTTTTAAGGATTCGGTCCAGTTCCTGTTAACACTTATTCTTGCCCGGCCGGCCGTGCGGTTTGGGTCATGCGCAACGGCGGCGCCCCGGCCAAGCGGCGAGGCAATCGCGCCCGGTTCGCTAGGTTGAAGCGTCCGGAGCATGGCTGTCCAATCGGTAAGACGGCGGCTGACCACATGGATGACATTGCTCTCCTTTTGTAAAACTCCTTCGCAGAGAAGGAGCTTCGCCCCGAAAACTGCCCGGCGGTATTTTTCGGCCACCTTCGGCCAAACGATCAGATTGGCGGCACCTGTCTCGTCCTCGATGGTGATGAAGATCGTGCCTTTCGCCGTTCCCGGACGCTGGCGGAATAGAACCAGGCCTGCGATTTTGACATATCTTCCATTGGGCAGATTTTTCAGATCCGCGGCGGCGATCATGCCTTTGGCCTTCAGGGTCGCGCGCATGAACGCCATCGGATGATTCTTAAGTGAAAGCCCGAACGACGAATAATCTTCCGTAACGGCCTCCTCGTCACGGAGAGGGGGCAGAAGCGTCTCGCCCCTCACCCTGTCCCTCTCCCTCTGGGAGAGGGAGCAGGCTGCGGCCTTCGCAACAGCGTCCCCTCTCCCAGGGGGAGAGGGACAGGGTGAGGGGAGAAGCGGCAATTCATCGGCTTCCAACCCCGCGATATGCCAAAGCGTTTCGCGGCGGGCTAATTCGAGCGAGCCGAAGGCGTCGGCGCGTGCGAGCGTGCGCATGGCGGCAGGCCCGAGCTTTGCCCGGCGCATGAGATCTTCCGGGGTGCGGAACGGCCCGCCCTCCGCCCTCGCCGCGGCGAGCTTACTGGCGTCGTCCTCGCGCAAGCCCGCGATCAGGCGCAGCCCAAGGCGCAATGCGTGGCGGTTCACTGGAGGAAGTGCCCCCTCACCCTGTCCCTCTCCCGCGGAGGGGAGAGGGTACGCCGTTGCAGCGGGCACGCCCTGCCCCCTCTCCCCATCCGCATCCGCTTGCGGATGCGGACACTCCGAGTTGCAAGCTCGCCAAGGCGAGCTTGCCGGGAGAGGGCTGGGGTGAGGGGGCTTCGTAAAAGCCTCAAGCGTGTGATCCCAATCGCTCGCATTCACATCGATCGGCCGCACCTCCACCCCATGCAGCCTCGCATCGCGCACAAGCTGGGCGGGTGCGTAAAAGCCCATGGGCTGGCTATTCAAGATCGCCGCCGCGAACACATCGGGATAATAGCGCTTCATCCAGGCGGAGCAGTAGACGAGCAACGCAAAAGACGCGGCATGGCTTTCGGGAAAGCCATAGGTGCCGAAGCCCTGGATCTGGCTGAAGCAGCGCTCTGCGAAATCGCGTTCGTAGTTTTTGGCGAGCATGCCCCGAATGAATTCGTCCTTGAACGTGTGGATGGTCCCAACCTTTTTGAAAGTGGCCATGGCGCGCCGCAACTCATCGGCCCGGCCCGGTTGAAACCCTGCTGCTACAATCGCGATCCTCATGCATTGTTCCTGGAAGAGCGGCACTCCGAGCGTTTTTTCGAGAATTTTTTTCAACTCTTCGCTCGGATAGGTGGCTTCCTCCAAGCCTTGGCGGCGGCGCAGATAGGGATGAACCATATCTCCCTGGATTGGACCTGGCCGGACGATGGCGACCTCGATGACGAGATCGTAAAACGAGCTTGGTTTAAGCCTCGGCAGCATGGTCTGCTGGGCGCGGCTTTCCACCTGAAACACGCCAACCGAATCGGCGCGTGACAGCATCTCATAGACGCCGGCATCCTCGGCAGGCACAGTTGCCGGTATGAGGTCCACCCCGTAATGCTTGCGCAGCAGCTTGAAGCCCTTGGCAAGGCAAGTGAGCATGCCGAGCGCCAGCACATCCACCTTCAGCATGCCGAGCGCTTCGATATCGTCCTTATCCCAAGAGATGACGGTGCGGTCTGCCATGGAGGCGTTCTCGATGGGCACGAGCTCGTCGAGGCGCCTGCGCGCGATGAGAAAGCCGCCTGGATGCTGCGAAAGGTGGCGCGGGAAGCCGGTCAACTCGCGGGATAGCTCAAGGCACAAGGCCAGCCGCCGGTCACCCGCATCGAGGCCGAGATCTTTAAGCTCTTGTGCGTCGATGCCGTCCCCGCTCCAGTGCGAGACCGAGCCGGCAAGCGCCGCCGTCACATCGGGCGAAAGGCCGAGCGCCTTGCCAGCCTCGCGCACCGCGCCGCGCGTCCGGTAGCAAATGACGGTGGCGCAGAGGCCTGCGCGATGCCGGCCGAAGCGGTCATAGATATATTGGATCACCTCCTCACGCCGCTCATGCTCGAAATCGACATCGATATCGGGTGGCTCGTCGCGAGCATCGGAGATGAAGCGCTCGAAAAGCAGGTTCGAGCGCGCCGGATCGACCTCGGTGATGCCAAGGGCATAACAGACGGCCGAATTGGCGGCCGAGCCGCGGCCTTGGTGCAGAATGTTCTTGCCGCGCGCGAAACGGAC
>JBKQOR010000019.1:0-3631 GCA_052145435.1 Rhodomicrobium sp.
AACTGGTCATCGCCGCCGTCATGCGCAGGCTTATCGTCACCCTCAACGCCATGCTGCGGACCGGAACGCCTTGGAGCCACGCAAAAATCGCTTGACCGCAAACACGGTAGATACGGCGCGAGCGCCGTTCCGGGATGACGGGCGCGGAACTACTCAACCGGATGCAATATGAGTGCGCTTGAGGGGATCGAAGCTCTTCATTATCTTGCCCGCTGGGCCTACCTTGGGGCTAAGATTGGAAGATTTTGCAATGGCTGCCGATAAGTTCGACGTCATCGTTGTGGGAGGCGGGCATGCGGGCTGCGAGGCAGCCGCGGCGGCAGCGCGCATGGGTGCGGCGACAGCGCTCGTCACGCATAGGTTCGAGACCATCGGCGAAATGTCGTGCAACCCGGCCATCGGCGGCCTCGGCAAGGGCCATCTTGTGCGCGAGATCGACGCGCTAGACGGGCTGATGGGCCGCGTCATTGACGAGGCCGGCATTCAATTCCGCATGCTGAACCGCTCCAAGGGTCCGGCCGTGCAGGGGCCGCGCGCGCAGGCCGACCGCAAGCTCTACCGGCGGCATATGCAGGCGGCGATCCGCGCCCAGGCCAATCTTGAAGTCATCGTGGAACCGGTCGAAGATCTGCTCGTGGAGGACGGCGCCGTGGCGGGCGTGGTCTTGGGCAGCGGGCGCCAGTTGAGCTGCTACGCGGCGGTGCTCACCACGGGCACGTTCCTCAAAGGGCTCATCCACATGGGCGAGACGCGCATTCCTGCGGGGCGCGTGGGCGAGGCGCCGGCTATCGGGCTCAGCGACCGGCTTTATGCGCTGGGCTTGGCAATGGGCCGGCTCAAGACTGGGACGCCGGCAAGGCTCGACGGGCGCACCATCGATTATTCGCAGCTAGAGGCGCAGCCGGGCGACGAACCGCCGGTGCCGTTCTCGTTCTTAAGCGAGCGCATCGCGACGCCGCAGATCGCCTGCCATATCACCGCGACCACGCGCGAAACGCACGCGATTATCGCGGCGAACATCCATCGCGCGCCGATGTATTCCGGCCAGATCGCGAGTGCCGGCCCGCGCTATTGCCCCTCCATCGAAGACAAGGTGGTGCGCTTCAAGGATCGCGGCAGCCATCAAATCTTCCTGGAGCCAGAGGGCCTCGACGACCACACGGTCTACCCGAACGGCATTTCGACGTCGCTGCCGGAGGACGTTCAGCGCGCGTTCCTCAAGACCATCCCCGGCCTTGAGAACGCCGCCGTGATCCGGCCCGGCTATGCCATCGAGTACGATTATGTCGATCCGAGCGAGCTTTTGCCCACGCTCGAGGTGAAGCAGCTGCCGCGACTGTTCCTTGCTGGGCAAATAAACGGGACGACAGGCTATGAGGAGGCGGGCGGCCAGGGCCTCGTTGCCGGCATCAACGCGGCGCTGAGGGCGGGCGGGCGTCCGGCCGGCTTCGTAGTCTCGCGCACAGAAGCCTACATCGGCGTGATGATCGACGACCTCGTGACGCGCGGCGTGTCCGAGCCCTATCGCATGTTCACGAGCCGCGCCGAGTATCGCTTGCGGCTTCGTGCCGATAATGCGGATGAGCGGCTGACGCCGCGGGGCGAGCACGCGGGTTGCATCGGTCCGGCGCGCAGGGCGGCTTTTGCGGCGAAGGCAAAGGCGCTTGCTTCGGCGCGTGCGCTGCTGGAAAGCCTGACGCTGACGCCGGATCAGGCCGCGGGCCATGGCATCGCAGTTAATCGCGACGGGCGCCGGCGCTCGGCTTTCGACCTGCTCGCCTTCCCGGATATGAGCGTGGCCGCCCTCGCTAGAGTCTGGCCCGAGCTAACGTCGATCCCAGCGTTGGCGGCGGAACGGCTTCAGGTGGATGCGCGCTACGCGGTCTATCTGGACCGGCAAGAGGCGAGCATCGCGGCCTTCAAGAAGGACGAAGCCGTGGCGATCCCTGCCGCGCTCGACTTCGCAGGCATTGCCGGCCTCTCGAACGAAATTCGCCAGAAGCTCGAACGCCACCGCCCCTCAACGCTCGCTCAGGCCTCGCGCATCGACGGCATGACGCCCGCCGCGCTCATGCTTGTGCTCGCGCATATCCGCAAGGCGTCCCGCGCCGCTTGATTAAGCTTCGGAGGGCTCCGGACCTCGACGCTAAACCCAGGAGGATTGAGCCGCAATTCGCCTGCGCTCACGATGCGCGTCAGCAATTCAAGCCATGCGCCGGATTCCAGCAAGGCATTCCTGGCCGTTTGTGTTTCACATGAAACATCCGCTTTCTGTCAAAAAGCGGCTCAGCACCGTTATAACATTGCCGCAAATTGCTGCGAAAACCTGACTACATTCTTGACCGGGCAAGTGCGCTCAGTTTCAATGAACGCATGCCCCAACGCGCGAAAGGAGGCGTCCCTCGCGATCACTGCCCGATTTCAGACCCGCAGATTGTTCGATGGTTTTATGCCCGGAGCTAATCACAATGAAATCCATACGCATTCGGCTACTGAAAATTACCGCGATAGTCCTCCTCGCCGGGCCGCTGTGCGCACCCTTGCACGCCGAGACGCGATGCAGTCTGCCCGAGCCGCCATTGCCCGCCGGCTGTAAAAGAGAGCGCATCCAAGCCGCGGGCAAGATCGCGTGGTTCCGCCCGCATCAGATAGGCAAGGCCGCCTGGGAGGCTCAGGCGAAGACGCGGTTCGGCGAGCGTTTCGCCGACTTTAAGCAAGCGGCCTGCGTACGGGAGGAATGCGTGAAGGCCGGTGAGGTGGGTGTCGGCACAAGATGCACCTATTCCGCCTTCCCATGCTCGCCGGAGGTTACGCAAGCCCAATTGAAGGCGCTCGATAGGGACGTTGGCGATTCGCTCGACGAGGCAGAGACCAAAGAGCTGTCGGAACTGCTGAATAAGGCTGTCGCGAAGAAACTGCTGAAGGACTTTGCTTGCAAGAACTGCCAGCCCGAGCAGCGGCGCGATAAAGCGCTCAAGGCGTGGCGCAAATTGCAAAACCTGCCGGACGAAGACAAACCTGTCATTAGCGACCTCGATACCCTCCGGCGGCGGCTGGGCACCTCGTAGGTGTCGCGCGCAGGCTCGCAGGGAAGTCGCCCCTTACTCTGTCTCTCTCCCCAAGGGGAGACAGAACGCCGGAACTGCCCTCTTCCTCGCGGAGAGGGCTGCAGCTTCTACTCCCTCTCCCCGTCCGCATTCGCTTGCGAATGCGGACATGCTAAGTGGCAAGCTCGCCAAGGCGAGCTTGCTGGGAGAGGGCAGGGGTGAGGGGTCTAAGTGAAGCATTCGGCCGGATTCGATATCATTTCTCCATGATCGCCTTCAGCGCCGAGAATTCGGGGCGGTATTCGAAATGCATGCCGTCGAAGTGATACCACTTGCCGCCCCAGATGAAGCCGTGCTTTTCGAACGCCGCCACGATCTGCATCGGAATTTTGTTCTTATACACGAGCGGGATTTTCCGCTCGCGCACCTGTCGCTCGTCGAGCGCGCCGGGCAGGCCATACTGCCAATACTGGCCGTATTGCGGGTTGATTTCGAAGGCGATGCCGAAGGAATGCACGCTGAGCCGCATTACCTTCGCCGGTCCGCTCGTTTTTCTCACGCCACTCGCGGATTTCTTCTTCAAC
>JBKQOR010000020.1:0-7500 GCA_052145435.1 Rhodomicrobium sp.
AACTGGTCATCGCCGCCGTCATGCGCAGGCTTATCGTCACCCTCAACGCCATGCTGCGGACCGGAACGCCTTGGAGCCACGCAAAAATCGCTTGACCGCAAACACGGTAGATACGGCGCGAGCGCCGCATCCGGGATCTTTGCGGGCGCTTCGAACGTTGCAAGACCCCGGATAAGCGCCGAAGGCGCTTTCCGGGGTGACAGCCGCGAACTGTTCAACCGGATGCGGTATGGCGGGGGCTCGCGTATTAAAAAAATGCCTGCAATCCCGTCTGCGCACGCCCCAGAATAAGCGCGTGAACGTCGTGCGTGCCTTCGTATGTGTTCACCGTTTCGAGGTTCTGGGCGTGGCGCATTACGTGATACTCGATCTGGATACCGTTGCCGCCATGCATGTCGCGCGCAGCCCGCGCGATATCGAGGGCTTTGCCGCAGTTGTTGCGCTTGATGAGCGAGATCGTCTCAGGCGCCACGCGGCCTTCGTCGAACAGGCGCCCGGCACGCAGCGCACCCTGAAGGCCGAGCGCGATTTCGGTCTGCATATCGGCGAGCTTCTTCTGATAAAGCTGATTGGCAGCCAGCGGCCGGCCGAACTGCTTGCGGTCGAGGCCGTATTGGCGGGCGCGCATCCAGCAATCCTCCGCCGCGCCCATGACACCCCAGGCGATACCGTAGCGCGCGCGATTCAGGCAACCGAACGGGCCTTTGAGGCCAGAGACATCCGGGAGCAGGTTTTCCTCGGGCACCACGACGCCGTCCATGACGATCTCGCCCGTGACGGACGCACGCAAGCTCAGCTTGCCGCCGATTTTGGGCGCCGAAAGCCCCGCCATGCCCTTTTCGAGAATGAAGCCCCGGATTTCGCCGTCATGAGCCGCCGATTTCGCCCATACGATGAAAACGTCGGCGATGGGCGCGTTGGAAATCCAAGTCTTGGAGCCGCTGAGCCGGTAGCCATCGGAGACTTTCTCCGCCCGCGTCTTCATGCTTCCCGGGTCGGAGCCGGCATCCGGCTCGGTCAACCCGAAGCAGCCCACCCATTCGCCGGTGGCGAGCTTCGGCAAATATTTCTGCCGTTGCGCCTCGGAGCCATACGCCTCGATCGGGTACATGACGAGCGAGGACTGCACGCTCATCATCGAGCGATACCCCGAATCGACGCGCTCGATCTCGCGCGCAACAAGACCGTAGGAAACGTAACCCGTGCCTGCCCCGCCGTAAACGCTGGAGACCGTCATGCCGAGCAGGCCAAGCTCGCCCATCTCGTTGAAGATCGCCCGGTCGGTCTTCTCCTCCAGATAGGCGGCCACGATGCGCGGAGCGAGCTTTTCCTGGGCGAAGCCGCGCGCCGTCTTGGCGATCATGCGCTCGTCATCGGTGAGCTGGGAGTCAAGCAGGAAGGGATCGTCCCATTGAAATGCGCTGACTGAATCGTTGGCCATGCCGATGCTTTCCTTCGCGTCTTGCCGTTCTGTTATAACTTTGCTGTCGCCGCTATGTTGCCAGCTCCTGGCGTTGTCCGCTCCACGCAGCTAGGCCCCCCTTCTGCGGGCACGCCCTGCTCCTCTCCCCATCCGCATCCGCTTGCGGACGCGGCCACTCCGAGTTGCAAGCTCGCCAAGGCGAGCTTGCCGGGAGAGGGCTGGGGTGAGGGGGTCTCGTAATGTTTCCCGCCTATATGGGACAGACGATAATATAGCGTAGGCGCGGAGGCGCGTGTTGCCCGCCGCCAGGGGAGCTTGAGACATGGCCGAGGCCTTCATCTGCGATTATGTGCGCACGCCCATCGGCCGCTATGGCGGCGCGCTCGCGAGCGTCCGCACCGACGATCTCGCGGCCATTCCGATCAAGGCTCTGCATGACCGCAACACGTCTGTGGACTGGCAGATGCTCGACGAAGTTTACCTGGGCTGCGCCAACCAGGCGGGCGAAGACAACCGCAACGTCGCGCGGATGGCGCTTCTGCTCGCAGGCTTGCCGGAAACGGTACCGGGCACAACCATAAACCGGCTCTGCGGCTCCGGCATGGACGCCGTCCTTTGCGCGGCTCGCGCGATAAAGGCCGGGGAGATCGACCTTGCTTTGGCGGGAGGCGTCGAGTCCATGTCGCGCGCGCCCTTCGTTTTGCCGAAGGCAGAGAGCGCGTTTTCACGCTCCGCTGAGATTTTCGACACCACAATCGGCTGGCGCTTCGTCAACGCCGGCATGCAGCAGCTACACGGCACGGATTCAATGCCGGAGACAGCCGAAAACGTCGCCGCGGAATACTCGATCTCACGCGAGGACCAGGATCGCTTCGCCCTTGCTTCGCAGGTGAAGGCTGGGCGCGCGCGGGAGAGCGGGCGGCTGCAGCGGGAAATCGTGGCGGTGAGCGTTCCCCAGCGCCGCGGCGATCCCGCACTCGTGAGCGAAGACGAGCATCCGCGTCCCGGCACCACATTGGAAGAGCTTGCCAGGCTGCCGGCTCCCTTCCGCAAAGGGGGTTCTGTCACGGCAGGCAATGCCTCCGGTGTCAACGATGGAGCGGCCGCGCTAATCGTCGCCTCGTCAGACGCGATCCGCCGGCATGGGCTGACCCCTTTTGCGCGCATAACCGGCGGCGCAACCGCAGGCATTGCACCGAGGATCATGGGCTATGGGCCGGTGCCCGCCATCGCAAAGCTTTGTGCAAAGGTGAGATTTAGGCCTGAGGACATCGGCATCCTCGAACTCAATGAGGCGTTTGCCGCCCAAGCGCTCGCAACCCTGCGCGCAATCGGTTTTGCGGACGATGACGGGCGCGTGAATCCCAATGGCGGAGCAATCGCTCTTGGACATCCCCTTGGCATGTCCGGCGCCCGGATCACCGGCACTGCCGCGCTTGAGCTCAAAGAGCGAAACGCAAAACTCGCCGTTGCGGCAATGTGTGTCGGGGTGGGCCAAGGGATTGCGCTATCGATTGCAGGCGTATGAGGTCAGCGCCGCCTAGCCGCAGGCGCATAGGCGCCAACTTAAGGTATCCGGCCATGATCGAGCGGTTCCACCCCTCACCCTGTCCCTCTCCCATTGGGAGAGGGAACGCTGTTTCACGCGCTGCGCTTAATTCAGGCGTCCCTTCTCCCATGGGGAGACAGGATGAGGGGCGTTGCGCTCGATCATGGCCGGTTCTCGTTACGGCTCGCGGACGCGTGTGCGCGACAGGATCATGAAATCCATAGCGAAGCGGCCCTCGCCGCTCATTTCCACGTCTGAAATTATAAGCGTCGCGCCCGTCCACAAAAGCTCGGAGATGCGCTGAGCGGCTTCCTCTGGAATTTCTATCCGGTCGAGCGCGCCGGCAGCGGTCTCAGGATAGGCCAGAGCCGGCTCCGCCTCGTCCTCGACCCATATTCTCCGTTCTCTACGGCCCATGCGCCGCCCCACCTTCACCTCAACCGCTGCCGGGGGCGTCAGGCTGACCCAACGCAAAGATGCGCCATCTTCTCCAGGCCGGGTGGCGATGAACAAATGGGTGCCTATGGGACGCTGCGGATCGCGGATGGAGATTGGAATATCGAAAAGATGCTCGGTTGCCTGGCGAACGTAAAGACGGCCGGTCTTGCGGCTTATGAAAATGGATAAGGGTTCCAGGCGCCGGGCAGCCTGCTTCGCGGCCCTAGTAGCGGCATCCGCGGCATCTTCAGCGGCTGCCTCGGCATCGCGAACGGCGCTTTGCGCCAAAGCGGCGTCCTGGTCTTTCGCTGTCTCGGCGTCGCGGGCATCGCGAAGCTTCGCTTCTGCCGAGGCAAGTTTGCCTTCAGCCGCCGTTTTCCTCTCAGCCGCCTTTTGGATCGCCTCCTCGCCTTGACCTTTGGCTGCGGCGCGGGTTGCATCGGCTACCTCGTCCCGCGCCCGCCGGAACGCTTCCTCCGCGGCATCGAGGTCTCTTGCGGCGCGGCGCGCTTCGGCTGCCTTGCTCTCAGCCAAGGCTATCGCGGCCTTCTTTGCCTTAAGCGCGCCGGCGGCCTTAGCGGCAGCGGCGGCCTTCATCGTTTGTGCGAACTCGGCCGGATTGACGAGCTTAGCCGCGGGTGACGGCAGCGCTTGCGTGTCCAAAGCTACGGGCTCAATGCCCTTGCTCCCGCCGGCGGCGGGTTTTTCGGTGGCCGCCTCGAGAGGCGCCATCAGCATTTTGGGCTTGGGGAGGTGGGCATGCGCGATCCCGGCAGGAGTTACGTCCTCTTGCGCGACGATCACACGCTGGCCGGCATTGGTAACGGCGAAAAGCCGCCTGGCGAAGTCCGCATGCAAGCGGATGCAGCCATGCGAGGCGGTATGGCCTTCGTGGACGGCGCCCTCGTGCATCGCAACCCCGGTCCAGGCAAGGCGCTGCATGAAGGGCATGGGCGCGCCGCTATAGATGTTCGAGTGGTGCCAGCGCTCCTTCTCAAGGATGGTGAATACGCCCGCCGGCGTAGGATGCTCTGGCACGCCGGTCGAGACCCCGCTGCGTTCCCAGAGGCCGTTGGCGTCATAGAAGGACACATGCTGATCGGCGAGCGATACGACCGCGAACATGGGGCCAACCGGCTTATTGACTTCTACCTTCACGCTACTTTCGCGTTCCACGCGCCGATGCTGGCGGTGTTGCCTCACCGTTCTGGCTGCCGCCGGTTCGAAAGTGGCGATGAAGCTTGCGAGCGCGAGCAGCGCCGCGGCGAGCGCGCGTCCAGAAAACAGGGGCACGTCACGGGATCCATATTGGAAACATGTAAAGTTACGCATGACGCCGAGATCGCTGGTAGGTTTGCCGGGAGCAGCCATTGTGCCTTATTTCTCATAACTGTAGCGTAAAAGAGAGCAATAAAATACCTAAAGCTTAGTTATTGCCGCGAAAAAAAAAGAGACCCACTTACACTGGCACCTTGGCTCCTCAGCTCAAGCAGGGCAGTTTTAACCAACCGCGGATGCGCGGGGTATGCGAACCGATTTCAGTTCGTGCACGGCCTCGGCAATCATTTGATCGAGGCGCGCGGCGCAAGCGGTATCCTGCACGAAGCCATTGTGGATCGCTTTGTCCTGGATGAACACGGCGGTGGCGAGCGTCTTTGCGCCGAAGAATGCGAAGAGCGGCCGGAGCTGGTACTCGACGACAAGCGCATGGCGGTCGCTTCCGCCCGTTGCCAAAAGGCCGACAGGCGTTCCAAGGAGGGAAGGGTAATCGATAAGATCAATGAGGTGCTTGAGAAGCCCTGTATAGGAGCCCTTGTACACAGGCGTGCCTACCACGAGAAGATCGGCGGTCTCGATCGCGCGAAGCGCGTCCTCGACGCGTGCGGACGCTTCCGCGCGCGAGCGGATGCCGAGGTCCGGCACCAGTTCGCCCAAATCGACAAGCCGGGTTTGTGCGCCCGCTTGCGCGCCGATGCGGTCTATCGCCGTCTGAACGACGAGCCGCGTCCGTGAGGGTATGGACGGGCTTCCGGCCAATCCGACGATGGTAAGCAATTCATCCTCCGCCAAGGGTAACGGCCGGGCCCTTTTACAACGCAAAATAGCCGCAGGCAATCGCCGGCGCCGGGATTGCAATGCCGCATCTGTTATTGCCGCGATTTGAATATATATGCCAATATGACGATAAGTGCAGCAACGATCCTCTTTTTTGGAAGGCACGATGACGCAAACCGGCAAAAAATCTCCGCTCCGCCTATCGCGGCGCAGCTTCCTGACCGCCGCGGGAGCCTCGCTCGTGGCTGGATTGCCGGCCGCTCATGCCGCACCGCAGCTGCAGCTCGATGGCCTTTACGGCGAACCATGGATTCTCAAGGCATCCGGTAACTTGGCCGGCGACTTCGCCGCAGCCGCAAAAGCGAAAAAAAACTTCGCCCTCCTTTGGGAGATGCGCGGCTGTCCGTGGTGCAAGCGCTTGCATCTGGAAGTCTTCTCAAGGGATGACGTCGCAGATTATCTGCGTGATAACTTCAACATAGTGCAATTGAACCTGCGCGGTAGGGGCGAGATCGCCGGTTTCAACGGAGATAAGCTATCGGAGGAAGAGCTTTCGTTCGAACTCGATGTTAATTCTACGCCGACGTTTCAGTTTTTCAGGCCGGGCGATGCTGCGAAAGCGCTCGAGCTTGGCCGTGCGGGCTTTCTGAGCCCCGGCGATTTATTGATGCTGGCCCATTTCATTCGCGAAAGAGGCTACGAAAAGGGCTCCTACGACGAATGGGCCCGGAGCCACAAAAATCCAGCTTAGAAGTCCGGCAGCAGCCTGCGCAGGCCCCGCTAAACTCCTTGCGCCCAAGTTGGCGATTCTGGTGTTGTTGCGAGCGGGGACGCCTCTCTCGAAGAGGCCTGCGCCAAACCGCTTCCCGCGTTCCGCAGAGTTGAGGAGGACATCGTGACCTCGACAACCTATCCGCTCGATACCGGCAAGACGCCGCACGTCACGGCGTTTTTCGATCCTGCTTCGAACACCATCAGCTACGTTGTCCGCGACCCGGCCTCGAACGCCTGCGCCGCGATCGACCCGGTCCTCGATTTCGACTATGCATCCGGCCGCATCGGCTTCAAGTCCGCCGGCGCGATTGTCGATTTTATAGCCGGGAACGGCCTGAAGCTCGAATGGCTGATCGAAACGCATGCCCATGCCGATCACCTGTCCGCGGCGCCGTACATCCAGGAACAGCTCGGAGGCAAGATCGGCATCGGCGAGCGCATTCGCGAAATTCAGGAGACCTTCGGAAAAATCTTCAACGAAGGCACGGAGTTTCAGCGCGACGGGAGCCAGTTCGACCGGCTCTTCAAGGATGAAGACACTTATACCATCGGCGGGCTGAAGGCGTTCGCGATGCACACGCCCGGCCACACGCCCGCTTGCATGACGCACGTCATCGGCAACGCCGCCTTTGTGGGGGACACGCTCTTCATGCCGGACGGCGGCACGGCGCGCGCCGATTTTCCCGGAGGCGATGCCCGGCAGCTCTACCGCTCGATCAAGAAAGTCCTGAGCCTGCCGCCGGAGATGCGCCTCTTCATGTGCCACGATTACGGCCCGGGCCAGCGCGAGTTCCGCTGGGAGACGACGGTTGCGGAGGAGCGCGCCAGCAACATCCATGTCCGCGACGGCATCGGCGAGGATGAGTTCGTGGCCATGCGGACCGCGCGCGACCGAACGCTCGGCACGCCGAAGCTCATCATCCCGTCGATCCAGGTCAACATGCGGGCCGGGCACCTGCCGGAACCCGAGGCCGGCGGGAAGAGCTTTCTCAAAGTGCCGCTGAATGGGCTTTGAGGTTTTGCGGGGACCGGATGCGGTTGATTGCTTCCAAAGTCCCCATCGTACCGTCGAGCACAATGATCGACCGCCAAGGCCCCCTCACCCCAGCCCTCTCCCGCGAGGGGAGAGGGGGTCATCGCGGCGAATGCGAAGGCGTCCCCTCTCCCCTCGCGGGAGAGGGCTGGGGTGAGGGGGCCTTGGCGGTCGATCATTGTGCTCGACGGTACGATGGGGACTTTGGAAGCAATCAACCGCATCCGG